>CBEUWV010000116.1:0-6353 GCA_965546895.1 uncultured bacterium | reverse complement strand
ATGACCGACCGCTGAAATCGCTGGCCGATACGCTTAAGGGAAAGAAGGGCCGTTTTCGGCAGAATCTCCTTGGCAAGCGCGTGGATTATTCCGGCCGAACAGTTATTGTGGTAGGCCCTGAACTGAAATTGAATCAGTGTGGCCTCCCGAAGAAAATGGCCTTGGAGTTATTCAAGCCATTTATATTCAATGAATTGGAAAAACGTGGATTTGCCAGCTCAATAAAGGTCGCGAAAGAGATGGTGGAGTTGGAACGCTCTGAAGTCTGGGATGTTCTGGAGGATGTAATCACAGGTCATCCGGTGATGTTGAACCGGGCACCCACTTTGCACAGGCTTGGGATTCAGGCCTTTTACCCCATTCTGATTGAGGGCAAGGCAATCAAGTTGCATCCGCTGGTTTGTTCCGCTTTCAATGCTGACTTTGACGGTGACCAGATGGCGGTTCATGTTCCTCTGGCCCCTACAGCCCAGCTGGAAGCGATTGTGCTGATGCTTTCGACAAACAACCTGTTGAGCCCCGCTTCCGGGAAACCGGTAGCCGTGCCGTCTCAAGACATGGTGCTTGGATGCTACTATCTGACCAAGCTTCGCCCGGGCAGGAAGGGAGAAGGTAAGGTTTTTTCTGATTTTGAAGAGGTTATGGCGGCCTATGAGGCTGGCTATCTGGGTATACATGCGCCAATTCAGGTGCGGTACAGTGGCGCAGTAATGAACCTGGACAATACAAAAGATTCACAGAATCTGGAAGCAGCAGAAGTTATTCAGGTAAAGGATTCTCGATTGGAAACTACGGCCGGGAGAATAATCTTCAACTCAGTTCTTAAAGGGGAAATGCCGTTTGTGAATGGGTTGTTCAAGAAAAAGGGTCTTGCCAACCTTGTTTACTATGCATACAAGCATGTGGGCAAGGAGCAGACCATCAAACTGGTGGATGGAATCAAAAAGATGGGGTTCCTGTATGCAACCAAAGGCGGTATTTCATTCGGTATGGATGATATTATCGTGCCGGAAGCCAAACGCGCAATTCTGAAGCAGGCACCCAGAGACGTTATGGATGTGGAGCGCCAGTATCAAGCAGGAGAAATTGAATTTTCCGAACGCTACAACAAAGTGGTGGCAATATGGTCAGACGTTACCGAAAAGGTCGCATCTGTAATGCTGGATCAGTTGGAAGAGGTGAATGAAAAGGGTACATTCATGAATCCGATTTATATTATGGCGGACTCCGGCGCTCGCGGCAGCCACGCACAGATCCGGCAGCTTGCCGGTATGCGTGGATTGATGGCCAAACCCTCCGGTGAAATTATTGAAACCCCCATCACTGCAAACTTCAAAGAAGGTCTCTCGGTGTTGCAGTACTTTGTGTCAACCCATGGGGCCCGAAAGGGTCTGGCGGATACCGCATTGAAAACTGCCGACTCCGGTTATCTTACCCGCCGCCTGGTGGATGTGTCTCAGGATGTGATTGTCCGGGAAGAGGACTGTGGCACCCTGGATGGTATCTGGATTTCGGCGTTGGAAGAACAGGGTGAAGTTATTGAGTCCCTTGGAGACCGTGTCACCGGCCGCGTCGCATTGGATGACATCACAGACCCCTACAATGATGAATTGATTGTTCCGGCAGGCGAAGAGATAACAGAAGACCTTGCTAAACGAATTGAAGATTCCGGGCTTGAAAAAGTAAAAATCCGATCCGTTTTGACCTGTGAATCCCAGGAGGGGGTTTGCCAGAAGTGTTACGGCCGGAACCTGTCCACCGGAAAGCTCGTGGAAATGGGCGAAGCTGTGGGCATTGTGGCGGCTCAATCCATTGGGGAACCGGGAACCCAGTTGACAATGAGAACCTTCCATGTTGGGGGTACTGCCAGTAAGGTATCAGAACAATCCACCCATGAAGCCAGCCGGGATGGCGAGATAAAGTTCATGAATATGTCGTATGTGGAATCTAAGGATGGTACGCTGGTCGTTATTTCCAGGCGTGGATACATTGCCTTGCTGGATGAAGCCGGAATGGAGCGGGACAAATATAAGGTAGTTACCGGATCCCGGCTCTTTGTTCGGGACGGATCAAAGGTGAAAAAATTCGACAAAATAGCCGAATGGGATCCCTATAGTTTTGTAATTGTAGCGGATAAGGATGGATCTGTTGAATTTAAAGACGTGGTAGAAGGGTTGACCATGGCTGAAGAAGTGGACGAAGCAACCAGTTTTTCCCGGATGAAAATTATTGAATGCTCCGATGAAAAACGTCAGCCGATGATTATCATCCGTAACAAAGACCGCGAAATAATGGGGAAATATCCCCTGCCTACTGACTCCATCATTACTGTGGAAGAGGGTGAGAATATCCATGCAGGACAGACTTTAGCCAAAATACCAAGGGACACCACAAAAACCATGGATATTACCGGCGGGTTACCCCGAGTTGTTGATTTGTTTGAAGGACGCAAGCCGAAGGAACATTCCGTTATTTCTGAGATTGACGGTATTGTCAGCTACGGGAAAATTGTCAGGGGAAACCGGAAGATCTTCGTAACCAGCGACACCGGAGATGTGAAAGAATACAGTATACCGAAAGGCAAATATATTCACTTTAACAAAGGGGATGAAATCCGCTCCGGCGAACCCTTGATTGATGGCCCGGTCAACCCTCACGATATCCTTGACGTTCTGGGAGCCAAGGAACTGCAGAAATTCCTTATCAATGAAGTGCAGGAAGTGTACAAAATGCAGGGTGTGAGTATCAACGATAAACATATCGAAATCATTATCCGCCAGATGATGCGGTGGATTGAAGTGGAAAATGCCGGAGATTCCGAATATGTAATCGGAGACAAAGTGGATAAATTTGAATTCATGCGGGTGAACGACAAATTACTGGCTCAAGGCCTGGAACCTGCAAGAGGGAAGCAATTGCTGCTGGGTATCACCAAGGCGGCATTGAATACACGAAGCTTTATCTCGGCTGCGTCATTTCAGGAGACGACCCGCGTACTGACCGAGGCTGCAGTGGAAGGAAAGGTGGACCACCTCCACGGTCTGAAGGAAAATGTCATTCTGGGTAAGTTAATTCCAACCGGGACAGGGTTTCCGGATTACCACGATTTTAAGCTGGAAAAGGATGAAACAATCCCCAATGAAGATAGTGCTCGCTTTGAAATTGAGCGGGCAAGTCGTAGTTTGGGGATTGAGGAGAAAAAGCCGGTTGACAACGAATGAGGTAGTTTGCTAAAATCGGCAGGCTTTGTGCTTGAATTGTGCATAATAATATAGAAGGAGTGAACATTGCCGACAATTAACCAGTTGATCAAGCGGGGACGCAAGCAAATTAAGGCGAAAACCAAGTCTCCCGCTTTGACAAGATGCCCGCAGCGTCGTGGGGTTTGCACCAGGGTGTACACCACGACCCCGAAAAAGCCAAACTCGGCGTTGCGGAAAGTGGCTCGTGTGAGGTTGACGAACGGATTTGAAGTCACTTCCTATATTCCGGGCATCGGTCATACGCTTCAGGAACACTCAGTTGTACTGATTCGCGGTGGCCGTGTGAAGGATCTCCCGGGTGTCCGTTACCACGTAATCCGAGGTACACTGGACTCCGTAGGAGTGGAAGGAAGAACAAACTCCCGTTCCAAATATGGTGTCAAGAGACCGAAAGCTGCGAAGTGAGGAGTTAGCGTATGCCGAGGAAAAAAAGAGGAGTAATGGATCGGGCGGTTCTTCCGGATCCAGTCTATAACAGTGTGCTGGTGACCCGGTTTATCAACAAGGTCATGCTGGACGGCAAGAAAAGTACTTCTGCCAAAATCTTTTATGGTGCACTGAATCGGATTGGAGAGAAAACCGGAGATGACCCCCTGAAACTGTTCAAACAGGCTGTGGACAATGTAAAACCACAGGTTGAAACCAAATCCAGAAGAGTAGGAGGGGCAACCTACCAGGTACCCATTGAGGTAAACCCCAAAAGGCAGCTCACCTTGAGTCTGCGTTGGATTGTAAATGCCGCACGTGTAAGAGGCGAACGGACAATGATTGAGCGTCTCGCGGCAGAATTGATGGATGCAGCTGGCAACACCGGCACCTCTGTCAAGAAAAAAGAAGATATCCACAGAATGGCAGAAGCGAACCGTGCTTTTGCACATTATCGGTGGTAATCTGTAGCTTTTTAGTTTTTTTACAACTTAAGTATTAAGCGACAGTTAGCGTTTAGGAGATTGTTGTGGCGAGAGTCGTGCCTCTTGAGAAAATCAGAAATATAGGTATCATGGCGCATATTGATGCCGGGAAAACAACCACTACGGAGAGGGTACTGTACTACACCGGAGTCAGTCACAAGATCGGAGAGGTGCATGATGGTACCGCTCAGATGGACTGGATGGTGCAGGAGCAGGAGCGGGGGATAACGATTACGTCTGCTGCAACAACCTGTTTCTGGAACAAGTATCGGATCAATATTATTGATACTCCGGGACATGTGGATTTTACGGCGGAAGTTGAGCGCTCCCTGAGGGTGCTCGACGGAGCTGTGGCTGTTTTCTGTGCCGTTGGCGGCGTACAGCCGCAATCGGAGACGGTCTGGCGCCAAGCAGACAAATACAAGGTTCCCAGAATTGCTTTCATCAACAAGATGGATCGGCAGGGCGCGGATTTTTTCGGTGATGTTGAGCAGATGAGTGAAAAGCTAAATGCCAGAGCCGTACCGGTTCAGATACCATGGGGAAAAGAAGACAACTTTATTGGTGTTATCGATCTTGTAGACATGAAGGCATTCCGCTACAAGGATGAAACCTTGGGAGCGGAACACGAAATCTGTGAGATTCCGGACGAATATATGGACCTGGCTGAAGAGTGGCGGGATAAGATGGTGGAGGCTGCGGCGGAAACCATGGATGAGTTGATGGAAAAGTATCTGAACGGGGAAGATCTGACACCAGACGAAATCCGCAGGGGAATCCGGGAAGGGACATTGAACTTGTTTTTTACGCCGGTGCTCTGTGGCACTGCTTTCAAAAACAAAGGTGTGCAGCCACTGCTCAATGCGATCATTGATTATCTTCCCAGTCCACTGGAAGTCCCCCCCATTGTTGGAGTGGATCCCAATGGGAAAGACGTAACCCGGAAGACCGATGACAAGGAACCTTTCTGTGCACTGGCATTCAAGATCATGACAGATCCTTTCGTGGGCCAGCTGGCCTTTGTCCGGGTTTATTCGGGACATCTGGAAAGTGGCTCCTACATTTATAATGCCAACAACGGGAAGAAAGAACGGGTTGGACGCCTGTTGAAGATGCACGCAAACAAACGGGAAGACATCAAGGAAGTCTGGGCGGGTGACATTGCTGCAGTTGTCGGACTGAAGGGCGTAACCACCGGTGATACAATCTGTGAACAAAAGCATCCCGTGATTCTGGAAGCGATGGATTTCCCGGAACCGGTCATTTCCGTCGCCATTGAGCCCAAGACCAAGGCAGACCAGGAAAAGCTGGGTGCTGCCCTTGCTAAGCTTGCAACAGAGGATCCGACCTTTAAGGTACATGTTGACAAAGAAACCGGTCAGACAATCATTTCCGGCATGGGAGAGTTGCATCTGGAAATTATCGTGGACCGCTTGACACGTGAGTTCAATGTGGAAGCAAGAGTTGGACAGCCCCAGGTAGCGTATCGAGAATCCATCCGTAAAACAGTTGATCATGATGAGCGGTATGTCAAACAGACTGGTGGTAAAGGTCAGTACGCCCACATGAAGATTACTGTGGAACCGTGCACAGATGAACCATTCAAATTTGTAGATAAGATAACCGGAGGGGTTATCCCCAAAGAGTATATCCGGCCGATTGAGCGCGGGATTCGGGGTGCTATGGAAAGTGGAATTATGGCAGGATATGAAATGACCAACGTCCAGGTTACCCTTTACGATGGTTCCTACCATGAAGTTGATTCATCTGAAATGGCATTCAAAATCTGTGCGTCAATGGCGTTTAAGAACGCCTGTCGAAAAGCTTCTCCCTATCTTCTTGAACCCATTATGGAGGTAGAAGCGGTAACGCCGGACGATTATCTTGGGGATGTAATGGGCGACTTGAACGCCCGTAGAGGAAAGGTTTCAAATCTGGAGACCAAAGGCGGACTCCAGGTTATTAAAGCGAATGTTCCGCTGGCTGAGATGTTTGGCTACGCGACAGCGTTGCGCTCACTCAGTCAGGGACGTGCTTCATACGTCATGCAGTTTGCCCGGTATGAAGAAGTCCCGAAAAACATTTCCGAAAAAATTGTGGAAAACATTTAAGGAATTAAGGAGGAACCAATGGCGAAGGCAAAATTCGAAAGAACAAAACCGCATGTTAACATTGGAAC
>CBEUWV010000115.1:0-6362 GCA_965546895.1 uncultured bacterium | reverse complement strand
GAACTTGGCCTGACGGGGGGGAAGAACGAGAATTTTCACCGCAAAGGCGCAGAGGGGGAAGAGGACGCCGAGGAAGAAAGAAAGGAGACTCAACACAAAGGCGCCAAGGCACAAAGGTCAGAGGGAAAGGGAGGAGCCATTTTTTTGCAAAGAGTGCAGAGGAATAAAGAGCCAATTCTCTGATTTTTCTTTCATCTAACACCTATCACCCAACATCCGGCCGCAGGCCGTTTCCCCCTACTATGCACAGTGATGCGTGATGAGTGACAAAGCGGGAATGAAAAATTCTCTGATTTTTACTCATCACCCTTCACAGTACCGGAGGTACGGCATCACTCATCACTATGGGGCAGCCGCCGTTCTTTGACAATGCCGATGAGAAGGGGAAGGAGTTGCTTTTTACGGGAGATTATGCCCACTGCCTGGCGGATTCCGGGGTCTATTTCCGGGAAACCGGTTTCGGCCATGATGGATGTGTCTCCAGCGGACAACAGGAGTGAATCTCCTGCTACGATATTTGTTACCATCATGGCGGAAAAGAGATAGCCGTTTTCTTTCTGTATCTGTTCCAGTTCTTTCAGCAGGGAGAAAGAACGTTCCCGGATTTCATCAAATCCCACAACTTCAATTTGACTGACTGAAAAACGCGCCTTTTTTTCTGAAAATTCTTTCATATCGTTACGGATCAGGGCCTTGTCATCCATTCCAGATATGGCGGAGGAGGCCCGGAACATTTCCATGCCGTATTCTTCCGGATCTACTCCGGCAATTTCACCGAGCCACGCTGCCATTTTATGGTCCGTTTCTGTGCAGGTGGGAGATCGGAAAATAATGGTATCACTGAGAATACCGGAGAGCAGAATCAGTGCGGTGTTTACATCGGGTTTCTGACCATGATCCTGATAGAGTGTTGACACGATGGTGCAGGTGCTGCCGGTGGGCCTGCAGAGGTAAGTGATGGGGGTCTCAGTGGAAAAACTGCCGATCCGGTGATGGTCCAGAACCTCAAGTATTTCAGCCTCATGAAGGCCGGTTACAGATTGTCCCGCTTCGTTGTGATCCACCAGGATAACTTTCTTCCGGACGTTCTTGAGGAGGTCACTTCGGGTTACAATACCAGTGACTTGCTCTTTTTCGTCCACAACCGCCAATCCCCGGTGGTGAGAGCCGAGAAGTTTGCGCCTGGCTTCACTTCGCAACATATCTCCCGGAATGTGAATATCACCCTGTTCTGCTGCCAGGGCGGCGGGAATGGAGAGTTTCCCCAGGTTCAGTGCCTGGGTTATGTAAAACTCAGTGGAAATCAGTATGATCCCGCTTTCTTTTGCTGCCTGTACAGCTTCTTCACCCGGGTGATTTCCCCCGGTTATGACAATGACCTTTACACCCGCCTCGATGGCAAGGCGGATGATATCATTTCTGTCGGCAGTAAATAGCAATACCTCTGCAGGATTTCTTTTTTCCAAGTCTTTTGAGAAGGAGAAGGATCCCATGACGGCTACCATGAAATCCATTTCCCATGCAGCCGCGTCCGGTTTTCCCGCCAGCAATTTCCCATTCAGTACGCGCATCAGGTTGGGTAGTGTGATGACGGCCTGAAGATGGGATTCCGGAGATGTAACCTGGAGCAGGTGGTCGGTCAGGGAGAAGAAGGTGACCATTCCCTGAAGGGTGTTGTCTTTTCTGACTACGGGCACAATCCGAATTCTTTTTCCCTGCATCAGGTCAATGGCTTCCGCCAGGGGGGTCTGCCCTTCAACAGTCCGGACGTCCCGGGTCATCAGGTCCTGGACACGAATGTGGGTATCGCTGAGGTAGCGCGGTGCCGGAACCCCCGCTCGATCCAGTACCCAGCTGGTCTGGGGGTTGGGAGCGCCAAGTCGGCAGGGAATATAGGGGGTTCCGGTTGACAGCTGATTTTTCAGCTCAGCATATCCGATTGCTGAACAGATAGAGTCCGTGTCTGGGTTTTTGTGGCCGAATACATAAACAGGATTGGTCATTGTCTTCTCCAATTGTTTTTTCTTCCTGTTTATTGTACCTGAATTTTTCGACAAAAAAAGCGGAGCATAAAGCTCCGCTCCTTCGTTATGATGGTCAGCTTTAGACTGGTTAGACCCAGCCCCTCAGCTTCATGGCTTCCGCCACGCGTCCCACCGCCACCACGTAAGCGCCGGTGCGGTTGTTTACATTGTACTTCTCCGCTGCTTCCACAACAGACCAGAAAGCCTTTTTCATGATGTGTCCCAGGCGTTCATCCACTTCTTCAGCCGGCCAGTAGAAGTTCATGTTTCCCTGAACCTGCTCAAAATAAGAAACCGTTACGCCGCCGGCATTGCAGAGGAAATCGGGAATAACGAATATCCCTTTTTCGGTTAGAACCTTGTCTGCTGCCGGAGTTGTCGGACCGTTGGCGCATTCCGCTACCATTCTAGCTTTGACGTTGTGAACGTTCTTTTCCGTTATCTGTCCTTCCAGAGCTGCCGGGATCAGGATGTCTACATCCAGCTCCAATACTTTTTCAGCCGGGGTCAGTTCTTCGCATCCGGAAACCTTGTCAAAACCTGCCAGTGTGCCATTCTCAGCCACGTATTCAATGGCTTTCGCCACATCAATGCCGTTTTCATCATGGAAAGCGCCACCCACATCGGAAATCCCTACGATTTTGCAACCGTCTTCAGCCATCAGCCGTGCGGCATTGGAGCCGGCATTGCCGAATCCCTGAACCGCTACGCTTGCCCCTTTGAGGTCGAGCCCCAGGTGTTTGGCAGCTTCCCGGATCGTGTAGCGGGCACCCCTTGCGGTGGCATCGCCACGACCTTCGGAACCGCCGATAGCGATGGGTTTACCGGTGATGACACCGGGAGCGTAGTAGCCGCGAATTTTTGCGAATTCATCTGCCATCCAGGCCATGATTTGAGGATTGGTGTACACATCCGGTGCCGGAACGTCAATTTCCGGGCCGATATAGCGGCCGATAGCCTGAATGTATCCACGGCTCAATCTTTCCAGCTCCGCCTGAGACATGTCTTTCGGATCACAGATTACGCCGCCCTTTCCACCCCCAAGGGGAATGTTAACCACCGCGCACTTCCAGGTCATCCAGGCAGACAGTGCCCGAACCGTATCAATGGTTTCACCCGGGTGGAACCGGATACCGCCCTTTGCCGGGCCTCTTGCGTCGTTATATTGTACACGGAACCCTTTGAATACCTTCAGTGTTCCATTATCCATTCGCACGGGGATTGAGACATGAAATTCCCGCATCGGTTCCCTCAGGACGGCGTGGATGTCCTCATCAAGGCTCATAAGATCAGCTGCAGTACTCAGCTGTGTCTGTGCCATCTTAAAGGGGTTCAGGGTTTCAGACATTGGAGTCCTCCTCGAAAAAAATGACGCCATTTTCACGGCGCCTCAATTATAGATGAAAAACAATAAATGCAAAGTAAAAAATTCAGGAACTTTTACCAGAAAACTGGGACATCCTGCAATTCATTTTTGGGCTATCTTTGATCGCAGCTAAATCACAGAATGCTCTGCGTAGCTGCAACTATGCCTGTGGTTCTGCTCAATCGCCGCAAACAAATCTAATTCAAATCTGAGCGAAATTTTTCCCATCTTATCTGGTGAAAGTTCCTTATGAAGCCGCGAAGTTCAATTCCACCTCATCCGTTTCCACAAGAATGTCGTTCTTATATTTCAGAAAAACTTCTACAACGCCGGCAAATTCGCCGACTACGCGGCCGCTTGCACTGTATTCGTAAGCGTGGGAAGGCGCATAGGCGCCAGCTTCTCCATCATGGTCTTTGTCCTGATGCTCGTTTTCTTTGAAGCCATCCAGGTAGACCCCTTTGGGAAGGGCATCCAGATAGGCTTGAAAATCATCCGCTTCGTCTTTTTTGAAGAAATGGGCTTTGAAATCAAACCCGGCTGATTCAATGTGCTGGACTGACTTGATTTCCATCCCCAGCTTTTCGTAGGTGTTTTTAATGGCATCTTCAAAGCGTTTGGAAAACTTCTTTTCCAGACAGAGATGTATGATGTTTTCAAATCCCAGCCATTCCTTGAACGCGCTGCCAAGTGTTTCGGTCCGAATACCGGTCCGTTTGCTGAAGAAATAGACAGGCTGTTCTCCACTTCCTTCAATCAGCCCCATCAGAAAGCCCTTCACCAGGATAAAGGGGGCGCTGATAACCATTTCTACAAAGTCTTTACTCATCTTGACCTCCAAATATGGATGTTCTCAGGTTTGAATTCAGATTCTTCATTACATATACATCCCGCCGGTTACATTCATCACTTCACCGGTTACATATGCCGCCAGGTCGGATGCAAGGAAGAGTACTGCATTGGCCACGTCTTCAGTGGACCCGAAGCGACCGAGAGCAATAGACGCAGCCATTTCCTTCTGCACGTTTTCCGGGAGTTCAGCCGTCATTTCAGTTTCAATGAAGCCCGGTGCGATTGCATTGACGGTGATGTTCCGTGACCCAACTTCCCGGGCCAGGGATTTGGTAAATCCGATGATTCCGGCCTTGGATGCGGCATAGTTGCTCTGACCGGAATTCCCCATGAGGCCGATGACGGAAGTGATGTTGATAATCCGACCCCGGCGTTGTTTCATCATGGGTTTCAGGACGTTTTTTGAGGTGAAGAACATGGATTTCAGATTTACGTCAAGCACTTGCCGGATGTCTTCTTCCTTCAGTCTCAACAGCAGATTATCCCGTGTAATCCCTGCGTTGTTCACCAGAATGTCTATTTTCCCTTTTTCCTGAATGATCGTTTTGAACCCGGTTTCCACCTCGTTCACCGATGACACATCCATCGGCACTACCATTGCGCCACCTATGGAGCTGGCGGTTTCGTTCAGCAGGGCCTCGTTTCGCGCCACAAGAACCACGTCAGCCCCTGCTTTGTGCAGTTTCTCCGCGATTGCTCGCCCGATTCCACGGGAAGCCCCGGTTACCACTGCCACCTGTCCATTAAAATCAATCATTTTGTTCCTCCGTGTTGGAAAGTGACTGCAGGAATGAACCAAATGTCCCGAAATCTGAAATATTCTGTACCGAAACGCTTCTGTCAATCTTGCGTACCAGGCCGGAGAGCACCCGTCCCGCACCCACTTCCACAAACCGGGTAATGCCGTCGACAATCATTTTTTGAATCAACTCTTCCCATCGTACCGGATGGGTCACCTGCTCTTTCAGTTTTTCTTTGATGTCTTCAGCGTCTGTCAATACACCGGCTGTTACATTGCTGTAAAACCGCATGGATGGGTCATCGAACTCCACGCTGTCAATTTCCGGGGAAAGGCGATCCCGGGCCGGCTGCATCAGTGCTGAGTGGAAAGGGGCACTTACCGGCAGCATTACTACCCGTCTGGCCCCGGCCTCCTTTAATAGTGGAAGGGCGGTATTCACCGCGTCGGCATGCCCTGCAACAACAATTTGACCCGGACAGTTCAGGTTGGCAATCGATAGCACCTGCCCGTTCGTTCGGGCTTGATCCAGTGTCTTTTCCACTGATTCCCCGTCCAGTCCCATTACCGCTGCCATGGCACCGACACCGACTGGAACGGCTTCCTGCATGTACTCGCCCCGATGGCGAACCAGCTTTACCGCGTCTTCAAAAGGGATAACACCGGCAGCGACCAGTGCACTGTATTCTCCCAGCGAATGTCCTGCACAGGCCTCGGGCCGGATTCCCTCATCCTGCAGCAACTCCCATAGCGCAATGCTCAGGGTCAAAAGTGCAGGCTGTGTATTTGCAGTCAATTTCAGGTCCTCTTCCGGGCCGTGAAAACAGATGCGGGAAAGTGGAAAATCCAGCGTTTTATCAGCGGCATAAAATATCTCCCGGGCCCTTTCAAACCGGTCGCAGATATCCACGCCCATTCCGGCGTACTGCGAGCCCTGTCCCGGAAATATAAAAGCTGTTTTCTTCAGTACCTTCATCTTCTCCTCCAGATCATTCTTGTATGTGTTCTCATGAGCTGAGGGTCTTAAGCAGTCAGAATTGTAACATGGAGCTAATTCTCCATAAAGGAAAAGATTTCTTTGTGCTTGTTCTTGCCCATTGTTAAACTGTGAACTATAATACTCCTTGATTTGTGTGCCTGTAGCTCAGCTGGATAGAGCGTTGGCCTCCGGAGCCAAAGGCCGTGGGTTCGAATCCCGCCAGGCACGCCATTTTTCAGATAAGTTCAGACAGGGTTAAGGAAAAGTCTAAGTTTTAGCCTAAGCCTAAGCCTAAGTATAAGTTTAAGTAAAAGACAGGAACCGAGAGAAAGAATAGCTCATCTACCTGTCCCTGCTTTCTGTCACGCATCACTGTGTAGAATTGAGTTGGAGTAGGGGTAG
>CBEUWV010000114.1:0-6375 GCA_965546895.1 uncultured bacterium | reverse complement strand
AATACGGAAACACGTTTCCAAAGAGGAAGGCAAGGACCAGAAAAACAGGATTCGCACTGCCGGTTAGAGAATAGTTGAAAAAGGCAGCAAAGAGCGTGACCAAAATAGACACTGTGGCTGTAAACCCGATATATTCATAGGGAGTAAAACCGTACGGATATCCAGCCGACTCAATTCGCCGGGTCAGCATTCGGATATACTTGTCCGGAATTCTCATTCGGCTGACTTTCGCACCAAACATCAGGGTCAGCGGATACGTGAGGCGAATAAACGAATTTTCCTCAAATACCCGGGCCTTTTTGTTATCCAGATGTCCGCCGGGAAGACTCAACTTGAACTCTTCCACCTGCTTTTCTGAAGGTAGAAATGCGTATACCAGAATGAAAATAGCAAGGAAAAATAACGCGTACCCACCAAGTTCATAGTACATGACCGCCCCCTAAATATCGATGTTGATGACTTTTCGGATCAGATAGATACCGACCAGCCAGAACAACGCCGCAACAAAGAGGATCATGGTCCCCTGCGGTGTATTGAATAATGGTTTCATAAGATCCGGGGAAATTTTTGAGAGAATGGCAGCCAGGAAAAATGGCAGTCCACCCAGTACGAATGCCTGCATTCTGCCTTGCGCGGTCAGAGATTTCACTTTTGCCTCCAGCCGCATGATTTCTTTAATTGACAATGCCAGAGACTTGAAAATCTCCGCGATGTTTCCGCCTGTCTGGCGGGCGACAAGGATGGAGGTTGTCATCAGGTCAAAATTGTTTGATTTCAAACGACTTGCCATATTTTCCAATGCCTGGTCAAATGGAACTCCGAGACGTATTTCATTTACCAGCAGTCCAAATTCCTGGGAAACCGGCGGCACCAGCTGCTTGGTCACCACTTCACAGGCCATTGGCATTGTCAGTCCTGCGGAAACCGAGTTGGATAGAACATACAGTGCATCCACAAGCTGCAACTCCAATTTTTCCGCGCGCTTGTGGGCAGACATCTTCAGGGAGAGCTTGGGCAGATAATAGCCTGCCGCCCCAAAGAGCAGCGTGAAGAGAATGCTGCTGGTCCACAAATAACCCACCGCTGCCAGTCCCACCATTGCCAGCATATTATTCCTGAAAAATCGGTCTGTTGAATACGGCATGAAGTTTTTCTGCAGTTCGCCGTTCACTTTCTTGTCGTAAGATTTGCGGTAGCGGCTGTACCCCAGTTGAACCGCCTCAAACATGGCATAACCGGCCCAGGCAAGCCCGACAGCAATCAAAATGTAAGACAAAACATATAAAAGAGTGTCCACCATGGCTTACACCTTGAACAGGTCTTCGGGTACTTCAATACCCCGGGCTTTGAAATCAGCGAGAAAGGACGGCAGATAGCCGGTTGCCATGTGATCCCCCACAACCTTTCCATTGGCATCAACACCTTTTTGTTCGAATGTGAATACCTCTTCCAGGAGGATATTATATTCGTCATCCAGTCCCAGAACTTCCGAGATACTCATAATCTTGCGGGACCCATCAGACAATCGGGATTGCTGTACAATGATCCCGATAGCGGAGCCAATTTGATCCCGAATTGCCCGAATGGGCAGATCCATTCCGGACATCAGTACCATGGTTTCCAGACGTCTGAGGATATCTTCGGGAGAATTGGCGTGGCCGGTTGTCATGGAACCGGCATGACCGGTATTCATGGCCTGGAGCATATCCAGTGCCTCGCCACCCCGGCATTCCCCCACAATAATCCGGTCCGGGCGCATACGAAGAGCATTCTTAACCAGATCTCGAATTGTAATAGCACCTTTTCCTTCTACGTTTGCGGGTTTGGATTCCAAAGTCACCACGTGCCGTTGCGGCAACCTTAATTCAGCCGCGTCCTCAATTGTAATAATTCGGTCGTCAGGCTGAATGAAGGAAGCGATTACGTTGAGCAGCGTCGTCTTACCTGAACCGGTTCCACCGGAGATGATGATGTTCTTTTTGCCCCTGACACAGACCTCCAGAAATTTCGCCACTGCTTTACTCAGAGTGCCGAATCCAATCATGTCGTCAATGCCAAGACGCTTGGTCCCAAATTTTCGGATGGTCAGACATGGCCCCTTCAGGGCCAGCGGCGGAATAATGGCGTTTACACGGGACCCATCTTTCAGTCTGGCATCTACCAGGGGGGATGATTCATCAATCCTCTTCCCGATGGGAGCCACAATTCGCTCGATAATTGCCATCAGTGCCGGATTAGAAGAAAACCTTTTCTTTGATTCTACAATTTTTCCTTTCTCCTCAACGTAAATCTGGTCCTTTGACAACACCATGATTTCACTGACATCTTCATCCCGGAGAAAGTCCTCCAGCGGGCCAAGACCAACCACTTCGTCCTGCATCTCTTTTTTCAGGAGTTGACGATTCACCCACTTTGGTATTGCCGCGCTCATCTGAGAAAGGATCATGTCCAACCGCTTACTTACCAGCTCATTAAGCTCCTGATCCCGCTTCGCCGTAAAATCTACCCATCGAAGATCCAGGGTTTCCAACAGTCGTTTATGAATCTGGTCCCTGATTCCGGACAATGCGTCCAACTGCTCTTCCGTAAAATCGGCCGTCGTGAGAGGCACCTCTTCTTTTGCCGGCTTGTCCGCTTCAATGACAGCGGACTGCTTCTGCACCATCTGACTCGGTTCAAATACAAGGGCGTATTCACCCACAATGACCTGCTTACCCAGGGGCACAGGTGTCTGCTTATTTTTTTCGAGACGTGTTTTTTCAATAAACACACCGTTGGAACTGGTGTCAGTGACCCACACGTGGTCATCCTGCACTTGGAAAACAGCATGACGCCGGGAAATAACAGTCGAAGGTAGAACGATCTGGGCCGGAGCTTCCCGGCCCACCACGAACTCCGCAGGAATGGACTTGAGCTCCTTTCGGGTCCCGTCCTTGCCTACGATAATTAATTTCATTTTTTGTCCCTCTGATACCATTTCTTCTTTTCTTTGTTGAACTCCTTCAGGGGTTTATCGATCATCTGCTTGTTTTCCTGGCTTTCGGCTGTCACCCGCTTTGCGGTGATGAATACAACGGCATCAGTCTGTCCCTTCTGGTACTGCTTGGAACGGAACAGGGCCCCGATCACAGGCACACTGCCAATTCCCGGAACTTTTGACACATCTTCACTCTTGATTCTCTTGATAAAGCCACCCAGTGCGATGGTCTGCCCTTCCTTGATCCGAACTGCTGTATTTATTTTCTCCGTCTTCAATGCCGGAACCCCGTTCGACATGACACCGGACAATGAAGAAATTTCAGAATCAATGGTAATGCGCATATTCCCCAAGGTGTCAATCTCCGGTGTCACATTAAACTTTGTGCCGTATTGCTTCCATTCCACCGTCGAAGTTTGCTGAGTGATATTTCGGACACCGAATTCTCCACCGGCATAGTAGGTGGCAGCTTTTCCGGCAATGGTAATTACTTTGTGGGTGTCATAGACCCGGGCATCCCCGTTTCCTACCATAAGACTCAGTGCACCTGCGAAATTGGAGACAATGCCCAGTGTACTTCCCATCACGGCACCTGACACCAGGTTCTTCTGGTAATTGTAGTTCACACCGAGACCCTTGATCGCCTTATCCCAATTAATTCCGTAGTCACCTTTCTTTTCGTTGGAGACCTCCACGACATTGAATTCCACCAGAATATTGTCTTCTTTCGGCAGATAGGCCTGCTTGAATTCCGCGAACTTCACAACCTGGTCTCCATAGAGTCTGACGACTTTATCAATCCGGTCATTGTCATTTTTGGTGAGAATCTGGCCATCAATAATCACGCGGTTCCCGACAACATTCAGTTTAATACCCTCAATTCCATCCAGGAGAGTTGTCACTTCTCCCTTGATTTTGTTGGGATCCTGGGCAATAACCGTGACCGTGTAGGTCTGGGTGGAACCACCCTGCATAATGAGGCTGATCTGGGTAGAACCGACTCCCACCGCCCTGAGAATCACCTTGGACTGGTCTTTGGGAATGGAAATCGCCACGACCGATGGATTTCCAGCAGAAACTGAGGTAACACCAGCACCGCTCAGTACCTTCTGCTGGCCCAGGGCAAGAGTAATATCCTCCGCCATGGCAAACATGGATGCACACAGCAAGATCGCAATAAATACAATTACACGTTTCATGTTAAACTCCCTTATTTCAGAACTTCAATCCGTTTTTTGTTCATCGCATTTCTGCGTTTCTGCATTGCCGCGAGGCTGGCCTTTCCAAAGATACTGCTGAAATTCACCTCCGGGATCTTTTCCTCTGTTTTTTGATCCTCTGAATTTCTGAGCACGAAAATGAGTTTGGCCTTTCTCCTGGAAAATTCGATCAATTCCGCTTCTTCCAATGTCACAGGAAGAGTAATCGATCCATAATTCTTCTGCGCTCTTTCCTTCTGACTGGCGCCAACCCCCACCTGGCTGCCGATAGCGAGTACCGGAACAGCCTGCAGCATGGTAATTGTTGTTCGCACCGGAGCGGTCCCCGGCTTATCAAAAGTCCCCAGTATGTCTACATAGTCTCCGGGGCGAATCAGTCCGGCCACACTGGATTCCTGATCCACCCGGACTGTAATCGCTCTCTCCCCATCCAGTATCTTGGAGGAAAGGAAAGATGAACTTAGCCCCCCGGCTACTCCCGCCTTGAAAAAGGAGGTCAATATCGGATCACCCTTTTTAATATCCACCTTGGGGGCATTTCCGATAATCTGGGTTAACGATGACACTCGAATGGCATCCTTGGGAAGATAGTTTTTGTACAGTTTCTTTCCCGCCAGCATATTCTGGTCAATTGGTGTACCAGCCGCAATGTTCTCTTTCGCAACCAGTACGTTTGTCAGCATAGATTCATCGGTGTATTTTTTCTTTTCCCCACTGACCATCAGCTGGATCAGAATGACTCCGACTACCGCCAGAATAACGGCAAAAATCAAGGCCTTTTTCTTGTCCATATCCCCTCCTCCAGTATTTGGTTAATCGTTATCTCTGAATCTGTTCAAGCATTGTCACCAAAGTGGTGCCATCTTCCGTTCTACCGAAAAGGACTGTTAACTGTCTGGCTCCTTTTTTGGCAAACAACGTATTTTCATGCCCGGCCCGTTTGGCCCCTTTAAGGGCGGCATCCGGGACAGTCCAGCCGTTCCCCCGAAGGTCTGCAAGATAATACGTGAAGGCATTGGAAGGCGTGTCATCAACCCGATAAATCATTGTTGATGCCGCTCCCCACTTATCTCCCTGGGCCATGGACAGCAGGCGCTGGGAATAGGGGTGCCGGTCCACATCGCCAAGATCTTCTCCCGGAACATCCTCTCCCCCTCTGGGAAAAATTTTCTGGAGTTGAAATGGCCCTTCAGTCCAGTACCGGACTACGGTGGTTTTGTCTGAATCCGGATCTTCCTTCATCGCCACTACCGCCTTACCCACCACCGTATCTCTCAAACTGCCTTTTTTGATAAACCACTTTTCATTGTCGCCCCTGTCCAGAACACCAAGAAAACCATAGGAAGGCCCTTCCTTGACAAACACCGGCGCCCCGCTGAGGCCGATCACCCGTTCCACACCCTCCAGGATTTTATAAGCCTTGCTTCCCGGAGTGAACCCCATTCGTTTCATATCTTCATCCGGGATCGTGCGAATCCGATGGGGTGTATACAATTTTTTATAAAATGAAATCACTTCATGGATGGATGCCGGCACCACCTCGATGGAATAGGCGAACCGTTGTCCGTTGACCAACGTATGCCCGACAGTACCAGTCTGTCCGCCTTCCCGGAAATCCGGCATCCCCTTCGCGGGCCCCTGAAAGAGCTCGTACACATCTGCTTCTCCCTCCTGTTCCAGAATGGAAAAGTGAGAACCCACCCACAAAAGCCCGACTGCGACAATCGCTACAAATCCGAGACGCATTAATTTTATGCCGGTTTCTCTAAGCTTAATAATCTCCACTGAAAACATCTCCAATTTTTGCCCAGATTATCCCCCAGAAACCTTTGTCCCCAAGTTCTTTGTATGACCAGGCGTTGGTGTCCACCACACAGGAAGAAGCAATCGTAGTCTTGTCACCGAGAAACCCCTTTAGATAGTGATTGACTGGGAGAGAATAAGCCACTGTATATCCCCTGGTACTGCTCAAGGTGTCCATGAATCCCATCAAGGAAGAATTCAGTTCCCCAGCTTTTCCTTCAGAACTTGCTTCAGAAGATGAGACTTTCTTAACCTCAACCTTTTCCTTGTCCAACCTGCCAAAAAAGTAGTTCTTCACCTTTGTTTTCAGCTCTTCATCCGTGGATTTGCGATATCCCTTCTCCCACGCGGCAAAGCGGGAAGCGGAGACCACCT
>CBEUWV010000113.1:0-6386 GCA_965546895.1 uncultured bacterium | reverse complement strand
GGGAAATATTCTGTGGATTGTCCTTGGCGGAGGAATTTTCCTGTTTCTGGAATACCTCCTCGGTGGGGTTATGCTCTGCATCACCATTATCGGCATACCATTTGGCATTCAATGCATCAAGTTATCACTCCTGGCACTTCTACCCTTCGGAAAACAGGTCAGCGATGGTGAAAACGCCAACGGTTGCCTTTCGGTATTTATGAACATTTTGTGGATACTCTTCGGCGGTTTCTGGATCGCGCTGACCCATGTACTCTTTGCCATTCTCACCGGCATTACGATTATCGGACTGCCGTTCGCCAAACAGCACATGAAACTGGCCGGATTGGCACTTGTTCCTTTTGGTCGTGAAATCAGGAAGGTATGATGAATGGTAAGACTATCGACATGGAATCTGCTGCCATCAAAGAGTTGAAAACCATTCCCGGAGTGGGCAAATCCATTGCCAGGGATCTGGTTGAGTTGGATATCCTGCACATATCCGACCTGAAAGGTAAAGATCCCGAAGCCCTTTACACCCGGTTTTGTGTCATGAGAGGCTGCAAAATAGATCGATGCCTCCTCTACGTGTTTCGATGCGCCGTTTACTTTGCCGAAACTCCCCATCCCGATCCTGAAAAACTCAAATGGTGGCACTGGAAGGACTGACCGCACCTTCTGTCCCATTATTGAATATTCTTCCTTTATAGCAGATATCCCTGCGTCTGTTCGCCTGTTTTCTCCGGCATATTTTGCATTTTTAGAGAAGAAGCATATATTATGTATGAATTTACATAGACAACGCTATGATCTTAAATAATTGGCGAAAGGGGGAAATATATGAGAAAGGTTTTTCTTTTCTTATGTGCGTTTGGAGTGCTCTCATTTTCACTAATGGCTGAAAATTACTACATTGACCATGTGGCGGAGGAAAACTGGACCACATCCATTACGGTGTACAACGATGGGCCTGATGACCTGACTTTTGACCTGCAGCGGTGGGACAATTCAGGGACATCTCTGACAACGATGACTGGCGTTTCGGTCCCTGCTAACAGTTCCACAACCCTGACCAATGCGGATTTCGGATACAATGGAACTGCTATGGTAGTGACGCCCTCACAGGCCACTCTGGTGGTGAAGCTATCTTACCGCTATCAGGATTCCCATTCCCTATGCGAGTTTTTCTTACCGCAGGAACATCTGGCCAGCCATTGGATGCTTCCAAATCCCTACCAGACCCATTTTGACTGGTTCGGCGTCGCAGTGGCGAATTTTACCGGTACAACCGCGAATGTCACATTGAAGGCCTGGCATAATGGTACTGTGGTCGGCACCGCGACGAAAGCCGTTTCCGCACATACAAAACTGGTGGATGTTTCTTCCGGTTTCTGGTCAGGGATAAATTATGCCGATGTGGATATGGTGACGATGGACAGTGATGTGAATATCCCGGCTCCGCTATCTATCACAGGGAATACGGAACAGGACCGACATGTATTTTTCCTGGCGCAAAATGAAGTGGACTCCTGTCCGGGGACTGAAAAGGTATATGTTATTCCCCATGTGGCGGAATCAAACTGGACAACGCTCATCACCGCATTTAACAATGAGGATTCTGCCCAGTCTTTCACGTTTTCAAGCTGGAACGGGGATGGAACAGCAGATGTAACGGATCGAGTAGTTTCGGTTCCAGCACATGGTACAGTCGAGCTTTCCGCGGGAACAGATTTTGTTTACAGCGGAACAGCCTCTATTGTGACCAACGGCTGTATGCATTTCAAACTGTCCTACCGCTACGGGGAGTCGGAATCCCTCTGTGATTTTTTCCTGTCGGAATCCTCTTCCATACTGTGGTTCATCCCCAACTCCATCCACACCTGGTTTGACTGGTTTGGTCTGGCTATGTGCAATCCCACCGATGAACCGATCGTTGTGGCAGTGGACGGTTACAAGGATGGTCAGTTGCTGGATACTTCTGCTCAAGTATTGGCTCCACACACCAAGACGGTGGGTTTGTCGTCGGATTTCTGGCCGGATATCACCACAAAGAACAAGGACGCTGCCGCATACAGTGATGTGGATATGGTGGTGGTGAGAAGTTCCGCTCCCATTCCCAAGCCCCTGTCCATCACCGGGAATACGGCACAGGACCGCCACGTGTTTTTTCTGGCCGACCAGGATGCCCGTGACATGGATGTCCCGGATAAGAATTTCTTGAACTATCTGCTGGCCAATTTTGACACCGATCATGATGGGACAATCAGCCAGGCGGAAGCCGATGCAGTGACGGAAATGGACACCCCTGGCAGCTACAGCAGTCGCGGAACGATACGAGACTTAACGGGGATTGGACAATTCCGCAACTTGACGTATCTGGAGTGTTCCAATGAGCAATTGAGCTGGCTGCCGGATCTTTCAGCCCTCACCAATCTGCATTCTCTGTACGCAATCTATAACTACCTCGTCACCGTGCCCGACCTGAGCGCTCTTACATCTCTGAACACACTTTCACTTTCCGGGAATAGCATTTCCCATGTACCGGATCTGACTGCCCTGACCTGGTTGACGAACCTGTATCTGGATGACAATGAATTGACTTCAGTGCCAAACATTTCCGGACTAACAAATCTGTCAAGCCTGGATGTATCCGGGAACCAGCTGAGTACCTTACCAGACCTGTCGGCTTCCGCCGGCTCGCTGCGCAATCTGGCCTTCGGCTCCAACAATTTCACTACGTTTCCGGACATCACATCCCTGAGTGAGCTTCGTTTTCTGGATTGTAGCTACAACCAGCTGACTACCATGCCGGATCTATCCGCCCATCCCAACATTGTCACACTATACTGCCATGAAAATCAGTTCACATCATTACCTGGGCTGGCCTCTCTCACTCAACTGACCATGCTGGAATGCCACAAGAATCAGTTGACCGATCTATCCGGAATCGCTGGACTGACCGAATTGTATTCGTTAAGTTGCCGGGATAACCTCCTGACCACGCTTCCCGACATGTCCGCGTTGACCCAAATGCAATACTTGATCACCGGCAACAATGCCATTACAGAGATTCCCGGCCTTTCCTCCCTGACCGGATTGATCACCCTTTATTGCAACGGTACCAACATCACGGACCTTTCAGCAATAACCGGCATGCCAAACCTGGCTTACCTGAAATGTGACTATTGCCCAGTCGCGACACTGCCTGATCTGTCAGGCCTGGACAACCTCCAGATGCTCACTTGTAACAGCTGCCTGTTGACAGACATTCCCGACATAACCGGCTGCGCGTCGATCTGGTACCTGTATTGTGAGTCCAATTATTTCGGTACTGACGACTGTGCTACGATTCAGGCCATAGAAGCCATGGGACTTACAACGTTCATCTACAACCCCCAGCATGACGGGTCCACCTTGACCTGCCCGTAAAAGAGTTGGGGTAGGAGTTGGAGTAGGGGCAAGAAAAATCAGGGACTATCGGTCAATTGCCGCCTCCCTGTCTTTTACTCAACTTCCCTTTCACAGGGGGAACGTGCGTGGGCGTGGGCGTGGGCGGCAGACAGTGCGAGTGAATGTGCGAGTGCGTGAAGAAAGAGACAGGGAATAGCAAATCACCAATTCCCTGTCTTTCCTTATCCCGCTAATCACAAGTTACGAGTTACAAATCACGACGCCGAAGGCGTCATGCATCCCTTCTTTCCTCTTTCACAGGGGGAACGCCTTTTACTCAAACTTCCCTTTCCCCAGGGGGACGTCTGCGTTATGATGATCAGGAAGGAAATTTATAGGTACAGGAGTGTGGAATGATTGTACTGGATGGCCATTCACTGACAGTGGAAAAACTGGTCCGAATTGCCCGTGAGGGCGAAAAGGTGGAACTTCACCCGGACGCGAAAGAGCGAATTCAAAAATGCCGCCGGATGCTGGAAGACAAGATTGAGAAACATGAAATCATGTACGGCGTCAACACCGGTATCGGTGAGTTTTCCGAAGTTGTACTGGACGACGAACAGGTCAAGGAATTCCAGAAATATCTGATTTACAACCATGCTGCGGGAATTGGTGATGCAATGCCGGCAGACTGGGTACGGGGTGCCATGGCGGGACGGATAAACGTCCACGCCCACGGAAACTCCGGCTGCAGATTGGTCATTACCGAGACGCTGGTAGAGATGCTCAACCGGGGGGTCACTCCCTTCGTCTGCAAAAAGGGGTCTGTAGGTGCGTCCGGGGACCTCGCCCCGATGGCTCAAATCGCGCTTTTGCTGATGGGTGAAGGAAAGGCCTGGTACGATGGCGAATTGCTGCCGGGAAATCTCGCAATGGAAAGAGCCGGAATCCCCCTGCCGGGACTGCAGGCGCGTGACGGCCTGGCTACCATCAACGGATCTAATGTTCTCACCGCAATGAGCGCCCTGATGATTTATGACACACAAAACTGGCTGAAACAGGCGGAAATTGCCGCTGCCATGTCTCTGGAAGCGTTGATGGCAAATTTCAGCCCCTACGACGATCGGGTCCACCGGGCACGGGGTTTTTCCGGCTCCATCCAGAGTGCCGCCAATATTCGAAACTGTGTGGCAGGCAGTGATCTTCTCACCGGCAAATTGAAAGTTAAGGTGCAGGACGCGTACTCCATGCGGTCCACTCCCCAGGTAATCGGAGCTGCCAGGGACGCGCTGGGCTACGCCCGTTCCCAGGTGGAAATTGAGTTGAACGGTGTGGGAGACAACCCGGTTTTCTTCCCGGACGAAGGAATCCAGATCTCCGGCGCCAACTTTCAAGGAACACCGGTTGCGCTCCCTATGGAAATGGCGGGAACGGCCGTCACAATGGTCAGCGTCATTTCCGAACGCCGGATGAATCGATTGAACAACCCGGCATTGAGCGGAGGTCTCCTGGCATGTTCTCCGGCCTGATGCTGAGTCAGTACACCGCGGACATGCAGATCGTGGAACAGAAAATCCTCTCTACTCCGGCAGCAATCCAATCCATTCCAGCGGCCGCAGATCAGGAGGACTTTGTCTCAATGGGCATGAACACAGCCCAGAAGAATTTCCAGATTCTGGACAACGCATACGGCGTACTGGGGATTGAATTTATGGCCGCCGCACAGGCACTGGATTTCCGTGATTTCAGTTTCGGAAAGGGCGTTCAGGCGGCGAAAGACACCATCCGCAAACATGTGGAATTCCTGGATATTGACCGGCCGCTTTATAAGGACCATAACACCATGAAGAAACTGGTGGAAGAACTTTCCATTCTCCGGGCAGTGGAAGCGGTAACCGGAACATTGGAATAGGGAAGAACAACAAAACGCCATGAAGGTCTTTGTCACAAAACGAATCCCGGAAGCGGGAATCCGGTTTCTCCGTGAAAAAGGATATGAAGTTGTCGTCCGGGACAAAGATGGACTGATTTCGCCGGATGAACTGATCCGGGGCTTGCAGGATTTTGACGGCATGATTTCCATGTTGTCCGACCCCATCGGGGCGGACGTATTGTCAGCGGCCGGAAAATGCCGGGTCATTGCCAATTACGCGGTGGGAACCAACAACATCGACATCAAAGCGGCAAATAAACAGGGCATTACAATAACCAACACCCCGGATGTACTGACAGAGGCCACGGCCGAACTGGCCATGGCACTGCTTCTCGCCGCGTCCAGAAGAATTGTCCAGGCAGACCGGTTTACCCGGGAAGGAAAATTCAACGGCTGGGGCCCCCTTCTCCTGCTTGGAAAAGGACTGGACGGAAAAACAGTGGGCATTGTGGGCATGGGCCGAATTGGACAGGCTTTCGCCCGAATGGTATCAGGGTTCAATGCCCGGGTCCTGTATCACTCCCGTACAAAACAGCCTGTCCCCTACCCTCTTGTTGACTTTGAAACCCTGCTGAAAGAATCCGATTTTATATCACTGCACCTGCCACTGACACCGGAGTCCCGCCACATGTTTACCACAGAGAAATTCAACCGGATGAAAGACGGTGTCGTCTTCATCAACACGGCAAGGGGGCCCATTGTCCGGGAACAGGACCTTGTGAGTGCTTTGAAGTCTGGAAAAATTGCTTTCGCCGGCCTGGATGTCTACGAATTCGAGCCCCGGATCACCGAAGAATTGAAGACAATGGACAACGTGGTACTTCTCCCCCACATCGGTTCCGCCACTGAAAAGGCGCGGAACGACATGGCCCTCCTCGCCGCGGAAAACGTGGACGCGGTGCTGAGGGGGAAACCTCCCGTCACGCCCTGCGGGCGTAACGGGAGGAAGTGAAAAGTGAAAATGGGTGAGGGAAGAGAATTGCTTGTTCCCTGCCTTTTTGTCACTCATCACCCATCACCCATCACTCTGCAGAGTAGGAGTAGGGTGCAGAAAGTGCGAGGGAAGGTACAATTCCCTTGACCT
>CBEUWV010000112.1:0-6410 GCA_965546895.1 uncultured bacterium | reverse complement strand
ACCTTACACTCCGGGCACGTGTTGATGCCTTCCGGAAATTCATACCCGCAAGATGGACAGTACGGCATACTTCCTCCTCATTGTTTCATCTCACCGGCGACGGAAAGGGATTCCACTCCTGCCTGCCGGGAAGCGTCCATAACACGGTACACTAATTCATACCTTGCTGACTTGTCTGCCTTGATGATCACCTCTTTCTTTTTTGCCAGTGCGATTTGCTTCTGAATCACCTCGGTCAATTTATCCGGAGGCGTCAAGGCCTTCCCTACATAAATATCGCCCTTTTTTGAAATTGTTACCACAACATTATCTGTTTTCTTGAGTCCCCGGGAAACTGAAGACGGGAGGTTCAGGGGCAATCCAGCCTCGTCACGGAACGTGGTAGACACCATGAAAAAAATAAGAAGCAGAAAGACGACATCAATCAGCGGCGAAATGTCCAGCAGGGCATTTCGCTGTTTCGAACGCCCGTTTCCGAAATTCATGATGTTTTTAGCCGTTTGAAGATAGAGAGGACTTCTTTTTCCAGCTCCATCGCAATGCTTTCTGCCCGTTCCGAATACATATTGTAAAAAATCAGGAAGGGAATCGCGATACTGAGTCCGGCCGCAGTCGTAATCAACGCTTCGGATATTCCACCCGCCAGCAGCTCAGCCCGGCCGATCCCCTGTGTAGAGATTACTTTGAACACTTTGATCATCCCGGTCACCGTACCGAGCAGGCCCAGAAGGGGCTCAATGGAAATAATCGTACTCAAAGTCGGCAAATACCGTTCCAGTCGACGCACAGCGCGCTTTCCGGATGTTTCAATCAGCTCCCTCAGCTCACTCTCGGGTAAATTGCGGTTTTGAATGGCCTCTTCCAGAAGCTCCGACACCGCACGGGTGGCACCCGTCCTGACCCGTCCAATGGCCAATTCAAAATCCTTGTCCGAAAGACGGCCCTTGACGTCCAGAAACAGTTTCTTATCCACAATCCTGGATGCTCTCAGGTTAAATGCCTTCTCAATGATAATGGCAAGGCCGAAAAGCAGCCCCAGGAGTATGGGGTACATGAGGGGACCCCCCTTCTCAATGAAAGCCCACATCAATCCAACCTGTAGTTTGGTGCTTCTTTTGTGATAACAACATCATGCGGGTGACTTTCCGTCAGTCCCGCACTGGTAATCCGGACAAATTTTGCTTTCGTCTTCAGGTCCTCTATGTTCCGGCATCCGGCAAGACCCATACCGGCTCGAAGGCCACCCATTAATTGGTGAACAACACCGGACAAAGACCCACGATACTGTACCTGCCCTTCGATTCCCTCCGGCACCAGCTTGGATCTGGAGGAGGGGTCCTGAAAGTAGCGGTCCGCGCTTCCTGTTTTCATGGCACCGATGGAGCCCATTCCACGATATGTTTTGTAGGTTCTTCCCTGGTAGATAACGGTTTCTCCCGGAGCCTCATCAGTCCCGGCAAACAGACTGCCGATCATCACGCTGTCTGCGCCGGCCACCAATGCTTTGGTCACATCCCCCGAAAATTTGATCCCGCCGTCCGCAATTACTGGAGTATTGGTCATTCTGGCAGCAGCAACACACTGAGAAATTGCAGTTATCTGAGCCATCCCGCAACCGGTCACTACCCGGGTTGTACAGATAGAGCCGGGTCCGATTCCCACTTTTATCACATCAGTTCCTGCCTTGATTAATGCCAGTGCACCCTCCGGGGTCGCAATATTCCCCACAACCAGTTCAATTTCCGGATATTTTTTCTTCAGAATCCGGGTCGCTTCCAGCACACCGGCGGAATGGCCATGGGAAGAATCCAGCACAAGAATGTCGACATTCTTGCGGATCAGTTCATCAGCACGCTCTTCCATGTCGCGGGAAACGCCTATTGCGGCACCGACCCGGAGCCTGCCCAGTTCATCTTTGCACGCAAGGGGATATTGAATTTTCTTTTCAATATCTTTGACCGTGATCAAACCCCTCAGGTGAAACTCTTCATCCACAACAAGGAGTTTTTCAATTTTATGCTTGTGGAGAATCCGCTTGGCGTCTTCCAGAGTTGTGCCCACCGGAACGGTTATCAGGTTTTCTTTCGTCATAATATCCTGAACTTTAATATCACTGCGGGTTTCAAATCGAAGGTCGCGGTTGGTGAGGATTCCCACCAGTTTTCCACCCGACTTACCGGATGCTGTCACCGGTACACCCGAAATTCGATACTTGTGCATCAGGTCCTCTGCCTGATAAACGTAAGCGTCCGGAGCAATGGTAATGGGGTCAACAATCATTCCGGATTCTGATCGCTTAACCTTGTCCACTTCCTCTGCCTGCTCCGCCACTCCCATATTCTTGTGGATAACGCCCAGTCCGCCCTGCTGCGCAAGGGCAATGGCAAGACGGGATTCCGTTATCGTATCCATTGCCGCACTCAAGAGTGGGATATTCAAAGAAATTTTTTGGGAAAGACGTGTTTTCACAGATACATCATTGGGGTGAATCTCGGAATAGGCCGGTATTACCAGCACATCGTCAAAAGTAAGCCCGATTTCAGGAGTTTTCTCCAGCATTCTTACCTCTCATTTCTTCCACAGCATTTTTTATACTTTTTCCCACTACCACATGGGCAGGGGTCGTTCCGCCCAACTTTGGGCTTATCCCGTTTGACCTGGGAAACTGCCGGCGTTTCTCCACCTCCGGCATTCCGGAATCGACGTTGCTTTGCTTTTGCCTTTCTTTTTTCTTCCCGAACCTGTTCCTCTGATGGGGGCTGAATCCAATACAGCACCTTGATGATGTTATCTTCCACAAGTGCCATGGTATTCTCAAACAGGGCAAGACTTTCTTTCTTATATTCAATAATGGGGTCCTTCTGTCCGTAGCCACGCAGTCCGATGGAGTCCTTCAGATGGTCCATGTTACGCAAGTGCTCTTTCCAGTGGCGATCCAGAAACTGCAGGGCTACAAAACGCTCATGCATCCGGAACATTTTGTCATCCCCGATCAATTTGACTTTTTCATTGTATGCTTCCGTCACTTTCTTATACAGGACAGGTTCCAGTTCTTCTCTGTTAATGGATCGGATTTCTTCCGGGGCAATCGTGTAGTCAAAGTATTCATTGATTTTTTTGGCAAATTCTTCCGCGTTCCATTCATCCGGATGCTTGGGATCCGTAATGTACTGGTCTTCCAGCCAGAACAGGATATCTTCCGTCAGGTTGAATACGTGTTCCCTTGCATTGCCATGTAGTATCTTACGCCGCAGGCTGTAAAAGGTGTTCCGCTGCTGGTTCATCACGGTATCGTAGTCCATCAGATTTTTACGGATGTCAAAGTTCCGACTCTCCACTTGCCGCTGAGCCCGTTCAATGGACTTACTGATCATCTTGTGTTCAATGGGGACACCTTCTTCCATGCCCAGGCGCCCCATCAGACCGGAAATCCGATCACTGCCGAAGATGCGCATCAGATCGTCTTCCAGCGAAAGATAGAAACGCGACGCACCAGGATCTCCCTGACGGCCCGAACGGCCCCTCAACTGGTTGTCTATCCGCCGACTTTCGTGGCGTTCACTGCCGACAATGTATAAGCCGCCGGCATCCAGAACTTCCTGTTTCTCTCTTTCACAGATATCTTTGTATTTTTTCCGAATTGCATTCCTTTCTTCTTCGGTCAGGTCCTCTTTGTTCAGCTCCGGTAAGGCCAGCATCTCCGGGTTTCCACCAAGCACAATGTCGGTACCACGCCCGGCCATGTTTGTTGCAATTGTCACCGCGCCCTTGCGGCCTGCCTGAGCCACAATTTCCGCTTCTTTCTCATGGAATTTTGCGTTCAGGACCACATGCTTTATTTTCTGCTTTTTCAGAAGCTTGCTTAGAACCTCGGATTTTTCGATGGAAATGGTGCCCAGCAGCACCGGCTGTCCCTTCTCATGAAGCGTCCGGATATCTGCCGCTATGGCATTGAATTTTTCCCGTTCCGTTCGATACACCACGTCCGCATAATCCGCACGAATCATTGGCTTATTCGTAGGAATTACAGAAACATCCAGTTCATAGATTTTCTTGAATTCCAGCGCTTCCGTATCTGCGGTACCGGTCATACCGGACAACACATCATACATACGGAAATAGTTCTGGAAAGTGATGGTGGCCAGTGTCTGATTCTCCGACTGTATCTTAACATCTTCCTTGGCTTCCAGCGCCTGGTGCAATCCATCGGAATAGCGGCGGCCCGGCATTAATCGCCCGGTGAACTCATCCACAATCAATACTTCATTTTCCTTCACAATATAATCCACATCCCGCTCAAAAAGGGCATGGGCTTTCAATGCCTGCTCCACACAGTGAAGTAATTCAATGTTGCTGGGATCGTAGAGGTTTTCTACGCCTAAAAGTTTTTCGGCCCTTTCCACTCCCTTTTCAGTTAGTGTAACGTTCCGGTCTTTTTCATCCACTTCGTAATCTGCGTTGGGGTCATCTTCCTCTTTTCCGCGAATCAGTGAGGGAATTATCCGATTGGCACCATAATATTTCTCGGTGGACTCTTCTGATGGCCCGGATATAATCAACGGTGTACGAGCCTCATCAATCAGGATACTATCCACCTCATCCACAATGGCGAAGTTGAAACCGCGCTGCACACAGTCTTCCAGATAGTACTTCATGTTGTCCCGAAGATAGTCAAAACCGAATTCGTTGTTAGTTCCGTAAGTAATATCGGCGTCATAGGCCTCTTTTCGTTCTTTATCGTCCAGGCCATTGGTAATTGTACCGGTAGTGAAACCAAGAAAGTGATAGATGCTGTCCATCCACTCTCTGTCACGGGTAGCCAGATAGTCGTTCACTGTCACCACGTGAACGCCTCTTCCGGAAAGCGCATTCAGGACAACAGGTAAAGTCGCCACAAGGGTCTTTCCTTCACCAGTCTTCATTTCTGTAATCATTCCCCGATGAAGTACAATCCCGCCTATCAGCTGCACATCAAAATGGCGCATACCCAGGGTTCGAACACCAGCTTCACGGGTGATGGCAAAAACCTCGGGCAAGATCTCTTTCAGAAGTGGTTTAAACGGCTTGTCAGCTTCCGCCAGCTCCGTTACCCTCTCACTGAAACTCTGGATTCTCTCCCGGAGCTCTTCGTCGGAAAGTTGCTGCATCTGCGGTTCCAGCTCGTTGATATTGTTTACAATCGGTTGCAGGCTTCTTAAGAACCGGTCATTCTTTGTTCCAAATACTTTTTTTGCAATCGTTTTGATCATTATTCACCTGGTGGAATCAGTTTTTCAAGTCAAGATTATAACACTTGAAGGGGCTCAGAAATGCATAATTTCGCTGATCATGTAATCGGCTGGGTTAACCCTCTTTTTCCCCATTAAAATCTCGAAATGCAGATGGGGGCCAGTGCTGCGGCCTGTATTTCCGACTGTGGCAATTAAGTCACCACGTTTCACTTTCTGACCTCTCTTAACAAGGATTTCCTGGAGATGTCCATATCGGGTTGTGACGTTGTTGAGATGGCTGATGGCAACCATATTTCCATACCCTTTATTCTTTCCGGTCATGGTAACAATGCCATCAGCGGGAGCAAAAATAGGTGTCCCCCGCTTGGCGGCAATGTCAATACCAGGGTGAAAGGCCCTGAGACCTGTGAATGGGTCCTTTCGATATCCGAACCGATCCGTAATGAACCCTTTGACCGGCCACATGGAAGGTGTATGGCGGAGAATGTCATTCTTGTTCTTGAATATTTTTTCAAGCTCCTGAAAGCCCTTAAAGAGTTTCTCTGCCTTTCGGTTCATCCCGTCAAGATCTTTATTCATGTAACTTGCGAACCGGTTGTTGAGATAATCCGCACCACCGATTCCCATACTGTTGTCATTGAGTGATAAATCCGCACCAACATACGTGGCCAGTTTCCGTGCCTTTGTCGAAAAGTAATTCAACTTATTTTCCAGATTTTCAGCATTTGCCTGATACTTGGAATTGACACTTTTCAGGACATTCAATTCTTTGTGCATCCGATTGATTGCCAATTGTTGATTGGATGAGATGATAAAATGGACTAGAAGAAATGCAAAAAACAGAGAAAGAACCGCTGTTCCGGCTATGGCATAACGTAAATGCAATCGCTTCACTGAGTACTTGTGAACCGACCCGCTCCCGTTCGGGATGATTGTAATCGAATAGCGATCGTGCATAAAAATACCCACCTTCTTCGCTATTATGAGTGTAAGTTAGCAATTTGTCAACGACAAATTGAGTTTTTTATCAAATTATTGTACATTTTCCCAGTTTTGCGAAAGAGAGTGATGGGTGATGAGTGATGGGTGATGGGTGACAAAAGACAGGGGATAGGCATTTCCCTGATTTTTCTTCAACTTAACATCCAACATTTAACACCTGACATTCGGCACCTCGTG
>CBEUWV010000111.1:0-6470 GCA_965546895.1 uncultured bacterium | reverse complement strand
ATGATATGCCCACAGACAATGACTTTCGTTACCATCTGGACACTCTCTATCCCGTCAAACTTTCCGACGGAACGGTTATGGTAGGCGGCGTCTGCCGGGACATCACCGAGAGGAAGCGGGCGGAGGAGGCGAGAAGGGTGTTGGAGACGGCCATCAATAATGCCCAGGAGTGCATTATGGTGAGCGACCGGGAAAATCGGCTGACCTATGTCAACCGGGCTTTTGAAAAACTCACCGGCTATTCCGCCGCAGAAGCCATTGGCCGCACCCCGGGCATACTGAAGAGCGGCCAACACGACCGAGCGTTTTACCAGAACCTGAAGAAAACGATTTACGCGGGGCATCCCTGGCAGGGTATTACAACCCTGAGAAAGAAAAGCGGTGATTATTACGAAGTGTACGCAACCATCACGCCGGTACTCGATAAATCCCGCTCCCCAAATTATTTTGTCTCAGTACACCGGGATGTGACCAAGGAACGGGAGCAGCAAAAACGCTTTCAGCAGAATCAGCGTCTGGAGTCCATCGGTACCCTTGCAGGTGGCATCGCCCATGATTTCAATAATCTGCTGAGCCCCATACTGGGATTTACCGATTTGAGCATACAGGCGCTGCCGTCCGGCAGCAAGACGAAGGATTATCTTGAACAGGTACTGTTGGCGGGCAATCGGGCCAAGGAGCTTGTTCAGCAAATCCTCTCTTTCAGCCGCAGATCCAAGCATGAGCGAAAGCCGCTACTTATGGCCCCTATCGTCAAGGAAGCCCTGAAGCTACTCCGGGCAACCATACCTACTTCCATTGACATCCACCAGGAAATCGGCGGTGCAACCGAAATGGTGGTCGCCGACCCCACGGAGATTCATCAGGTGGTGATGAACCTGTGCACCAATGCTTTTCATGCAATGCCGGACGGTGGGGTTTTGACAGTGACCCTCGAAACGGTAGACCTGGATTCGGATAATGTTGCCATAATTCCCAATTGCAAACCGGGGCGACACCTGAAATTGTCGGTGGAGGACACTGGACAGGGCATTGCCCCAGAGATTCGGGACAAAATATTTGAGCCTTATTTTACCACCAAAGAAGAAGGTCGAGGCACTGGGTTGGGGCTGGCCGTGATCCACAGCATTGTGACCGCCAGCGGCGGTGAAATTACGGTGTACAGCGAGCCAGGGAAAGGGACGCGATTCAATGTGTATCTGCCGGCAGCCGAGGCCATCCCGACTGACGCGGTTGAAAAACGAGCCACTATCCGCAGCGGGCATGAACGGATCCTGTTCATCGATGACGATCCGTCGATTGTGGAACTTGGCAAGATGACGCTGGAGCAATACGGGTATTCGGTCACCACCAGTGTGGACCCGGTGCAGGCCCTGGAACGGTTCAAGAACGCACCTGCCGACTTTGACATGGTGATTACTGACATGACCATGCCCGGCATGACGGGGGACCAACTGGTCGCCGATTTGTTAAACATACGCCCGGATTTGCCGATTATTGTCTCTACCGGCTTCAGCGAGAGGATGAACAAGGAGAAAGCCAAAGAAATGGGGATCCGAAAACTGTTAGGTAAACCTGTGACACCTGCCACCCTTTTGTCAACCATACGGGAGATTTTTGATAGTGCAGAATGATAAGTTCAGATTGCAGAAGGCCCAACATGTGGATTACCGCAAGCCGTTCTACAGAAATAGAAAGGACTAAATCATGTCCGGGGAATTGACTTGGCGGAAGGCGATAAACAAAGCACTGGAGTCATCACCTTTGCCAATTTGATATGTAGGAGTAGGAGGCAGAAAGTGCGAGTGCGAGGCGGAAGGAAATTGCTTGTTCACTGCCTTTTGTCACTCATCACCCATCACTCATCACCCATCACCTCTCCTTGACCGGATTCATTCAGGAATTTGAAAGTTTTTTCTCCAGTTTTGCCCATGTATCGCGAAGGGAAACAGAACGATTGAACACCGGTTTACCCGGTTTGCTCAGCTTCTCGTCCAGAGAGAAGTATCCGGTTCTCAGAAACTGGAAAGGGACTCCGCTTTTTGCATCCCGTAGGGAAGGTTCCAGAATGCAATCAGAAAGTGTAGTCATAGAATCGGGGTTGAGGTTGGAGAGAAAGGTTTCTCCTTCTTCAAAGTCTTCGGGATTCTCCTTTAAAAATAACTTGTCAAAGAGCCGGACTTCTGCCTTGATTCCCTGAGTTGCCGAAACCCAATGGAGGGTTCCTCTGACTTTTCGGCCATCGTCTGTCCAACCGCCGCGACTTTGAGGGTCGTGAGAACAGTGAATTTCCAGAATATTCCCCGAATCATCCCGAATTACCTCGTTACACGTTATGTAATAGGCATGTTTTAAGCGAACTTCCTTTCCAGGGGCCAGACGAAAATATTTCTTTGGCGCATCTTCCCTGAAATCAGATTGTTCGATGTAGATTTCCCGTGTAAATGGGATTTCTCGGCTTCCGGCTTCCGGGGCCTCAGGATTGTTTTCGGCTTCCAGCATTTCTACTTTGTCTTCAGGAAAATCCGTTATGACCACTTTAAGGGGGTTCAGAACCGCCATGACCCGGTTTGCCCGTTTGTTCAGGTCTTCCCGCAGGCAATGTTCAAGTAAAGCTACGTCCACCGTACTTTCCCGTTTGGCAATGCCGATCCGGTCACAAAAATCCCGGATAGATTCCGGTGTATATCCCCGTCGTCTCAAACCGGATATTGTGGGCATGCGGGGATCATCCCAGCCATCTACAACTTTTTCTTCTACCAGTTGGAGAAGTTTCCGTTTACTCATAATGGTGTAGCTTAGATTCAACCTTGCAAATTCGATTTGCTGCGGCCGATAGGCATCCAGTTCCTGAAGAAACCAGTCGTAAAGTGGACGGTGGGATTCAAATTCCAGAGTACAGAGTGAATGCGTGATTTTCTCAATGGAGTCTTCCAGCCCATGGGCCCAGTCGTACATGGGATAGACGCACCATTTGTCTTTAGCCCGGTGATGGGTTGCATGGAGAATCCTGTACATGACAGGGTCCCGCATATTCAGGTTGGGATGCGCCATGTCAATTTTTGCCCGAAGCGTCCGGGAGCCATCAGGAAATTCCCCGTCGCACATACGCTGGAACAGGTCCAGGTTTTCCGCTATTGAACGATCCCGAAAAGGGCTGTTTCTGCCGGGCTTTTTCAATGTGCCGCGATATTCTGCCACTTTTTCTGCCGGCAGATCACACACGTAAGCTTTCCCCGCTTTTGTCAGTTGAAATGCGTATTCCAACATCTGATCAAAGTAGTCGGACGCGTAGTAGAGACGGTCTTCCCAGTCAAAACCCAGCCACCTCACGTCTTCAATAATGGACTTGACGTATTCATCCTCTTCCTTTGCCGGATTGGTATCATCAAAACGAAGGTTGCATTTTCCTCCGGGGTATTCATTTGCAATTCCAAAACTGAGGCAGATGGCTTTTGCATGGCCGATGTGTAGATATCCGTTAGGTTCCGGAGGAAATCTTGTGTGTACTCGGCCATCGTATTTCCCGGTTTCCAGATCATGGTCTATGATGTTTCGAATAAAATCTTTTCCCTTTGACGGTTCTTCATGAGTGTTTTTTGTCATTCCGGACTCCTGTTTCAAACTGTGTTCAATATCAGTTCGCTATTCTACCACAGCCTTGGAACAAGCAGGTATTTGCTTTAATTGCTGAGATATAATTTTTTCGTCAAAACTCCTTGATTTTGGTTGGATGGGTGGCTATAATGCATTGGACTGGTTGGGAGATCGTCTAATGGCAAGACGCCAGGCTCTGGATCTGGTTATCGGGGTTCGACTCCCTGTCTCCCAGCCATTTTTTTTCGGGGCATTCGTCTAGGGGTTAGGACGCCGGCCTCTCACGCCGGAAACAGGGGTTCAATTCCCCTATGCCCTACCAATATTCCCTCAAATTCCTGAGGAATTTTATTCCAGAACAGATTCCAGTGGACACTTGCACAGGACCGGATCCCCTCAATTTTGGTTATTTCTCTTGTTTCTCAGGTAAAAGAGTAGATTTAAGTGGAAAAAACCTGTGCGGTTGCTATACTATAGATAACAGAAACAGGCAAGTTGGGAGGAATATAATGGATTTTGAAGCTTTGGGAAAATTGACAAAAGACGTCAGCGGACTCCAGAAGAACCAGAATGTAATGCTGGATCGGATTGAGAAACTGAATGATAAATCTGACACAATTTCGGAGGTTGTTTACGCTAAGATCTTAAATGACTATCAACATAAACTGGAAGAACTGAATATGGAGCTTTCTCCTCTTTATGACCAGTTAAAGTTGAAAAAGGCTGATCTTGTGGAGGCAATCAATGAGGTCGAGGAAGAACTGAAGGCATATATGGTTGAAAAAGAAGAAATTTCTGTTCGGGCAGAACTGGGCGAATTCACTGAGAAAAAAGCAGCTTCCAAAATAGACGCACTGGAAAAGGAAAATGAAGACAAGTTTGACCGATTGAACAAGTTGAAATCGGAATTGGAGAAAGTGGACGAGGTACTTGCAGCTGAAGTTGGTACCGATGGAATGACGGGTTCGATTCCTGAACCGGTAGAAGAGATTGGCGAAGATTTACATGTAGCAGACGCTGACGATAGTAAAGAAGAGCTACCAGGTAACGAACCTTCAACATTGAGTGAGGATTTACCACAGGAAGAAGTCTTGCCGCCGCCACCTCCTGAAGATAATTCTGTGGACGAATCGGAAAAGACAATTCTGGATCTCGGAGAGGAGATCCAGCAGGGAAGCACGCTGCTTTTCCGTCCACCGACGCTGACTGTTGTGTCAGGGGAGCAGGAAGGAACCGAATTTCGTCTCAAAATGGGTGTGACAAATATCGGAAGTGGACAGGAGAATGACATCCGGATGGATGATCCCTCTATTTCTGAAAAGCATGCCCAGATCACATTTGGTCCGGATGGTTTCACAATTTATGATTACAACACTCCGGGTGGAATTATGGTAAATGGGCAGAGAATTTCTGAACACCTCGTTCAAAGTGGAGATAAGATCCAGATTGGGGATGTCGAACTTCGTTTTGAAAACTGAAAAGAGGATCAATGAACAAAATCGGTAAATATGAAATAAGGTCTGAGCTGGGCAGGGGCGCCATGGGGATTGTGTACCTCGGCTATGATGCTGTTATTGAACGTCCGGTTGCCATCAAGACCATGAACGCTGAAGCTTTTGAAGAAGAAGAACAGAAACAGCGTTTTCTCAGAGAGGCGCGATCCGCCGGGGCGATGCAGCATCCAAATATTGTTACGATTTATGAGATGGGAATGGAAGGAGACACTCCTTACATTGCCATGGAATATGTTGAAGGCCAGGATTTGACGGCGTTAATCAAGAAGGGAAAACCGGAATCTCTTGAAGAAAAATTGACCATAATGGCGCAACTCTGCGATGCATTGTATTTTGCTCACCAGAAAGAAATTATTCACAGAGACATAAAACCGGGAAACATTCGAATATTGCCGGACGGAACCGTAAAGATTATGGATTTCGGCATTGCGAAGAAACAGGATTCTGATTTTACAAGAACCGGGCTTGTGGTCGGAACATTATCCTACATGTCGCCGGAACAGGTGCAAGGCAAGCCCCTTGATCCGCGAAGTGATCAATTCTCCGCAGGAGTTGTGTTTTATCAGATGCTGACGGGAAAAAAGCCTTTTGGAGGAGAAAATCTGACCAATGTGATCTATCAGATTATTTCATTCAATGTAAATACGCTCGAACTTCCCGGGACGCCCACAGTGCTGAAGAAGATTGTGCAGAAGATGATGAACCCTGATCCCGAAAAACGCTTTCGAACGTGCGGAGAGGTTGCCACCCTTCTTCGGCAGGAACTTCAATATTTACAGGGAGAAGGGGAAGCCCCAACTGCCTTGCTGAACGCAGACGATCAAAATGTTCCACCGATTCCAGGTGATGCGTCAACTGGGCAAGCACGGCCGATGGCCCCTCCTGAGCCTGTGAAAAAGAAGAACCCTTTGCCCATCCTCCTGGGTATATTGTTTTTTGTCGCCATTTTGGGTGTGGGAGGAGTGTTGGGCTACCGTAAATTTATTCAACCCCGACAAACCGTTCCGCTGACGAACAAATCAAAGTCGGAAAAAGAAAACTCGACAAACACACTTGGGGGAAAAATGCCTTCCGGTGAAGATCAGGTTGCTGAGTCTGAATCGGGTATTCAAACTGAAAACTCAAATCCCACTACATCTATTTCCGCCCAAACAAACGGAAAGTCGCAGAAGGATATGAAAAATATCCAGCCAGCAACGGTACAGGCATCTCCCGAAACTCAGAAGCAAAATGGAGGTTCAAACTCTACTATCCAGACAATGGTAAAAACGACCAAGAAACCAACACCAGTTCAGAAGAAAAAAGAGACGACACCAAAACAGTTGATACCGACTCCAAATAAAACGAATGAAACTGAAA
>CBEUWV010000110.1:0-6485 GCA_965546895.1 uncultured bacterium | reverse complement strand
GATGGTGAATGGTTCAGAAAAGGGCAAGAGCGGAAATCGGCCATTCCCTGTCTTTACTTAAACTTAGACTAAAACTTAAACTTTTCCCACACATCTCTTTCCGATCAGAAAACAGAGCACTTCTTTTCCCCTCTTAGAAAGCGGGGACAGGCACCTCAGACGTTGCCAGTCCCCGTTTTCTGACCTTCGTGTTAAATTCTTTTCCCGTCTTTATCAGCGTGACCTGTGGGGGAAATACTATGATTTTTCTTTCAGCACTTCTTTTACAACGTTCATGAATGTTTCCACGAGGTTTTCTTCACCGATTTTGGCAACCAGTTGGCCCTTTCTATAAATGGCCGCATACCCCTTGCCACCGCAGAGCGCAACGTCCGCTTCTTTTGCTTCCCCCGGACCGTTGACGGCACAACCCATCACTGCAACTGTGATGCTGCCGCCGAGTTTCTCCACTTCCTGTTCAATCAGTGGTGCGTATTTCCGGATATTGAAGTCCAGGCGACCGCAGGTGGGGCAGGAGATAAACTTCGGTACTGATGGCAGCATGCCCAGAGCCCGGAGAATTTCACGGCCTGCCAGTACTTCCCGGACCGGATCCGCGGTGAGAGAGACCCGGATGGTGTCCCCAATGCCGTAAAGGAGCAGAGCACCGATTCCGATGTGGGACTTTACCAGGCCGGTGTATTCGGTTCCGGCCTCTGTGATTCCGATATGCTGGGGGTAATCAAAGCGGTCGGCAAAGAGGCGGCAGGCTGATACGGTGCGGGCCACGTCGGAGGCTTTCAGAGAGACTTTGATGTCGGTGAAGTTCAGTTCTTCCAGGTATCGGATGTGCCCTGCGGCACTTTCCACCATGGCTTCCGGGGTAGGTCCGTATTTCTTCAACAGTTCTTTTTCCAGTGAACCGGCATTAACTCCGATGCGGATGGGAATTCCGGCGTCCTTGCAGGTTTCTGCCACCTGCCGCACCCGGTCACTGCTTCCGATGTTGCCGGGGTTGATACGAAGCCCGTGAACACCGTTCCGAACGGCTTTCAACGCCAGTTGATAGTCAAAATGGATGTCCGCGATGACCGGAATCGGGGATTGAGGGACAATTTTTTCCAAGGCGTCCGCGGCCTCACCGTCCGGTACGGCCAGCCGGACGATGTCGCAGCCGGCAGCCGAAATTTCACGAATCTGTGCAACCGTTCCGTCCACATCCCGGGTGTCGGTTTTGGTCATGGTTTGAACCGATACCGGGTTTCCCCCACCGATGGCAACTGATCCCACGTGAACGGTTCGGGTTCTCATTTTCCTTATTCCCTGTCTCTTTTTACCAGTGTATGTTCAGGTTTTTCAAAACGTCACTGATCACAACGACGACCATCAACGCGACCAGGAGAAAGAACCCGACGGAGGTAATTTTTTCTTTCAGCTTAAAGCTGAAATCCCTTCGGCGTATCGTTTCCAGAGCCAGAATGGTGATATGTCCGCCATCCAGCATGGGAATTGGCAGGAGGTTGAAAATACCCAGCTGCAGGGAAATCAGGGCCATGATGTAGAGAAAGGAAAGAGCGCCATTACGGGCAGCCTTACCGGATATCCGGGCAATGTCCACCGGACCGGAAATGCTGCGGATGGATAGCTTTCCAGTAAGGAGCTTCCCCAACACCGAAAAGGTCAGTGCTGTGAATCGGTTGATATCCCGGCCGCTTTGTGCAATGGCACCGCCGAGCCCCCGCTTAATTAGTCGATAGGGCTCTTCCACAATCGCCTCGATTTTGTGTTTTCCGGGTTTGCCTGTAGGCTGAATCTCCAGGGAATCTGGATGACCGGAGCGATTGACAACGATGGTGATTGTATTTCCAGCCGAATTTTTAACTGCGTCGACGAACTGCCCCATACCGTTGATGATGGGCTTTCCATCTACCGACACAATCTCGTCGCCTTTCTTCAAGCCGCCTTTTTCAGCGGGAGAACCGTCCAGAACGCTTTGAACCCGTACCGGGCGCAGGGGGAAGGCGCCAAGAAATCCGGCATCATCCCGGCCTTTTGAGATCAACTTGACGGGAATGGTCAGAATCTGACCGTCCCGGTCCACCACGATGTTTGCCTTATGATCCGGATTGGTGGCAATCAATAATTGAAAGGCATTCCAGTTCTGTACCCGGGTTCCATCGAAAGAGATAATGCGGTCCCCGGTTTTCAGGTTGGCGACAAAGGCCGGGGAGGAAGGGTCCACTTCTCCCACAACCGGTGTGGATGAATGCCACAACGGTTCCAGTCGGGGGACCATGTTGACGGCGGTAAACAGGATGAATGCAAGGATGATATTGAAGATTGCACCCATTGCCAGAATGATTAATCGTTGCCAGCGGGATTTCAGATTAAAATTCCCCGGGTCCTCTACCTCGGCGTCTTCCGGGTTCTCACCCAGCATGCCGACGTAGCCACCAAGGGGAATGATAGAAAACTGATACTCGGTTTCGCCCTTTTTAAAGGAAAAGAGCTTCTTGCCGAAGCCGATGGAAAACACCTTGACGTTGACCTTGAAGAGTTTTGCCATGAGAAAATGTCCCGTTTCGTGTATGAGGATCAGCACCCCCAGCATGATGGCCATGGCAATTATGTTTCCGAGATATGGGATGCTAAAAACGCCCACTTCTTACCTCCAGTTCTGCTTGTTTTTTTACAAGTCTGTCCAGTTCTACGACTTCCTCCACCGTCTCGGGGTTGGGGGCGTCGATAATGTTCAACATCTGCTCAATGAGAGCGGGAATCCCTGTAAATGAGATTCTGCCTTCCAGAAAGGCCTGTACGGCCACTTCGTTGGCCCCGTTGAGCACGATTCGTTCGGCGGCTCCGGCTTCTCCACAGCGATACGCCAGGTCCAGGCAGCGGAAAGTAGTCCGATCCGGGTCATGGAAATCCAGTGAAAAACCGCCTTCCAGCGGAAACCGGAAGGTCCGGGTTTCCGGACGCCCGGGATAGTATAACGCATATTGGATGGGAAGTTGCATGTCGGCTATACCAATTTGTGCCAGAATGGAACCATCCTTGAATTCCACCATGGAATGGACCACGGACTGGGGATGAATTTTTACGCGAATGCCGGAATACGGGACCTGAAAAAGGAAATGAGCTTCGATTACTTCCAGTCCCTTGTTCATCAACGTGGCGGAATCAATGGTGACCTTGCTACCCATAGACCATGTGGGGTGATTCAGCGCATCTTTGACGGTTACCGATGCAAGCTGCTCATGGGTCAGGCCGAAAAAAGGGCCGCCTGAAGCGGTAAGAATCAGGGATTCCACTTCCTTTTGAGCACCGGCCCGAAGGCACTGATGAATGGCATTGTGTTCGCTGTCCACCGGGATAATTTCAGTACCTGCAGCCGCACATTCCCGGCGGATGAGGTCCCCTCCTGCCACTAGGGATTCCTTGTTGGCGAGGGCGACCCTTTCTGCATGGCGGATGGCATGGATGGTGGGCAACAGGCCTGCAGTACCGACAATCGCTGAGACGGCGATGTCGCAGTCCAGTTTTAATGCCATCTCATAGGGCACAAATTCCGTAGCAGTGGCAGTTTCCTTCAGGAACTGTTTTAATCCTGACACTTTTGTGGAATCGTAAATCGAGACAAATTTCGGGCGGAATTCATGGATCTGTTCCTTGAGTTTTTCCAGATTGCTGCCGGCCAGCAACAGGTTTACGAAAAATGTACCTTCACTGTTTTTGACAATTTTCAATGTGTTGGCTCCGATGGAACCGGTGGAGCCCAGGATATTGATACTCTTTGACATTTTACATAAAATAAAGGAAATAATAGTACATCAGGGGGGCACTGAGAGCAAAGGAATCCAGGCGGTCCAAAAGGCCCCCGTGACCGGGAATCAGTCCGGCACTGTCCTTGATGCCGGCCCTTCGTTTCCACATGGATTCAATGAGGTCGCCCATGATGCCGGTTACACCGACTACCAGGCTGATGACAATTACATCCTGCCAGGAAAGTCGGGTAAAAAACCAGAATTTCGCTACAGTGGCGCCGAGAAAATTGAATACCAGATTGGCAATGGCGCCTTCAACAGACTTTCCCGGGCTGATTTTCGGTGCCAGTTTGTGTTTGCCGAAAATTGAACCGATCAGATATGCGCCGGTATCCCCCAGCCACACAACGATGAACAGCGTGAAAACAAGATCCGCACCCATCCCGGCATAGCCGTGGTAAGCATGGGAGTCTGAACTTTTCAGTGCCACCATGTAGGAGGCGGGTATGCCCAGATACAAAACGCCAAGAAAAGTCAGGGCAGTGGCTTCCAGCGTGGTTTGGACATCCCGGTCGATAATCAGGGAGTAGGTCATCACCACGACAAAACCACCGGACAATACCAGGTGAAAGGGAATGGAAGGGACGAGGAATGAAGCGGCCAGTGCCGTCATCATCAGGAACGCGGGAATGCTGTAAAATCCCTTCCCCAGTTTGCCGGCAAGACTGTGGAATTCAAAGGTACCGAGGAACAGTACCAGTGTAATCAGGGCAAAAAAATAGCCCACGGGCAGGTATTTGACAATCCAGAAAAACAGAGGGACAAAAATCAGTGTGGTTGTGGCCCTGAGCGCGAACTTCTTGAGATTAATCGCCATGAACGCCTCCAAATCGACGTACCCGTTTCTGAAAATCCAGCAATGCCCTCAGCATTTCCTCAGTATCAAAATCCGGCCACAGGACGTCGGTAAAATACAATTCCGTATATGCCAGCTGCCACAGTAAAAAATTACTGATACGCCGTTCTCCGGAGGTTCGAATCAGCAGGTCCGGGTCCGGGATTTCGCTGGTGTACAGATGTTGTTCATAAACTTCTTCTGTCAATTCTTCCGGATTCAGCCCATTGGCCAGAATGTTCCTTGTTGCGCGGAGAATCTCGTCCCGGCCCCCGTAGTTCAAAGCGATGTTGAATTGAAGACGGCTGTTTTCTTTTGTCATTTCTTTTACATGGGCAATTCCGTCCTGAATCGGTTTCGGCAGCCTGGAAGTATCTCCCAGTGTCCGCATTCGAATCCCTCTGTCCATGAGCCGGGTCAGCTCAATTCCCATAAACTGGCGCAGCAGCGCCATCAGTACACTGACTTCCAGGGGGGGCCGTGTCCAGTTTTCGGTGGAAAACGCAAAAAGCGTAATATTTTCAATCCCCAGTTCCAGCACGGTATCTAAAGCGTTTCGAATAGCGCGAACACCGGCTTTGTGCCCCTTCACACGGCTCAAGCCCCTCATTTTTGCCCATCTCCCGTTTCCATCCATGATAATGGCCACATGGGCGGGAAGATGAGAAGGGTCCAGTTGCTCCCAGAGCTTTTTTTCTGCAGCTGTTGCGGTCGATGGTGCCTTCATTAGAAATCCCTTTCCGTAATAAACGTGCAGATCCTGCGAAATAATTTTGTGTACCGATCTTCAGGGAAAGTATCCAGCAGGGCCAGGGCCTCGTGAATCCTGTTTTTTGCCAATTGGATTGTTTGTGCCAGAAAGCCGCCGTTTCGAAGTTCCATGATGAGTTTTTCGCCATCATTTTCTGAAAAGTCCCGGTTCTGGAAAACCTCTTCCACAATTCTGGTCACAGTGGTATTCCCTTTGTTAAGAGCCAGCAGGACCGGCAGTGTAGCTTTTCCTTCCTTCAGGTCAATCAGCCGCGGCTTTCCCAGCTTGTCATCGGCAATATAGTCCAGGCAGTCATCAATCAGCTGGAAAGCAAGACCGATATGCTCGCCGATCGCAAACCCGACGTCAGCGTCCTCCCGGCCCTTGCAGAGAAGCAGGGGAATTCCGCAGCAGCCTCCGAACAGGACAGCTGTTTTCAGACGGATAATATCGAAATATCTTTCCTGAACGGGGGGAAAATTAAATGCAGCGGCATTTTGCAGCAGTTCACCACTGACAAGTTCCCGGGTGATTCTGGAAATCTCCTCCAGTGCGCCAATGTCCTTCAGCTCCACCGCCAGGCGCATGGCGGACGAAAAGACAAAATCACCGTAGAGTACTGAAAGCGTGTTGTCCCATTTTGCGTTGTGAGTGGCATGCCCTCTGCGGGTGGACGCATTGTCAATGACGTCGTCGTGGATCAATGTGGAAGTATGGAGCAGCTCAAAACAGGCCCCGAGTTTCAACATTCTTTCTTCGTCCAGCCCGCACATCCGTCCGAAAAGGATGGTGATGGCCGGACGTAATTTTTTCCCGGTTTTTTCCACAGTATGGAAATTCAGCGGTTGGATTTCTCCAAAAGGAGTTTTCAGATATTCTACCAGCAGCTGGTCAATCTGTTTCAATTCGTTGGCGATGGGATTCAATACACGTATAGGCAAACCACGCTCCTTACTGATCGTATCGACCTGGATTGTAGCATAAAACGAGGATCAGATAGAGCGAAACTGCGCTTGCGGCGCAGAGAAGTGAAAGTGAATGTGCGAATGCATCAGAGCGTTGCTTTGCGCCGCGTGGATGGTTCCCTGAATTT
>CBEUWV010000109.1:0-6520 GCA_965546895.1 uncultured bacterium | reverse complement strand
GCTCCTCCCCCTCGGCGGCCTGCGTTACCTCTGCGGTAAAATCTTCTTCCCTCTATTTTTTCTGAATCTGCTCCGAACTCAACCTCAATCTTGCCTTCTACTCAATCTGCGGCGCAATGCGCCGCCTTACTCATTCAAGTGGAAAGGCCTGGAAATATGACTGAGGAATTCTTCCCTTGTTTTGTGATTGTTGCGGAATGCACCGAGAATTTCGGATGTTACCATCTTGTTACGGGGTTTCTGAACGCCCCGCATGACTGAGCACAAATGGATGCCTTCCATCACGACCGCAACCCCTTTGGGCTGAATCAGGTCTTCCAGAGTATGGGCAATTTCCACTGTCATCTGCTCCTGAATCTGCAAACGTCTGGCAAACATGTCCACCATCCGTGGAATTTTGGAAAGTCCAATGATTTTTCCGTCCGGGATGTAGGCCACGTGAGCGACGCCAAAAAAAGGCACCATGTGATGCTCACACATGGAATAAAAATCAATATCCCGAACCACAATCATTTCCTGGTAGTCTGAACTAAATACCGCCCCGTTCACCACATCATCAACTGACTGTTTGTAGCCGGTTAAGAGTTCATTCAGGTACATTTTGGCCACCCGTTTCGGGGTATCCACCAGCCCTTCCCTTTCCGGGTCTTCTCCCACCAGTTTCAGAATTTCTTCCACATGATACTTAAGCTTTTCGAACCTTTCTTCTTTATTCATTAAACGTCTCTCCTGTTTCAAAAAAATTATTCTCTGTTTCCTTCAATTTGATTCGGTATAGAAACGGGCCCAGTTCTTGTTCCAGTCCTGCATGAATAAACGCAATCAGATTCTCTGATGTGGCCGGTTTGTCTCTGAAGTATGAAATTTCCATGTCCAGCCGTTTCCCCTCAAGTCTGGTTTTCAGAAAATTCCGAATTTTTTTTTCCAACGTTTTTAATGGTAACGTCATCCCGGTCACGTCATCTATGGGCTTGCGAACAGACACAATCACTTCGTAGTTGTGGCCATGCCCGTGCTTATTGTTGCACTTTCCATATACGATGCGATTCTCTTCATCTTTCAACTTATCACTGTTAAGGCGATGGGTAGCGGAAAAAACAAAACGCTTGCTGAAAACTGCCTCGTCTTCATTACCGAAGTACTCGGCAAATACACTTTCTGTTGTGTAGAGACGAACTCTGTGAAGAAACACTCCCTCCGGAAGGTCCGGTTCAATCAGTTGCCAGAAGATTCGCGCGACATTTTCCGCGGTGGGTTGAATTTTGGAAAAGTACGGCAGATCCACATTCAAAAAGGCATGGTCGAAGCGACTTACCACCGCTCCAATAACTTTCTTCACTTCAGACAGGTTGATTACCATGCCGGTTATCGGGTTTACCTCACCTTTTAACGTCACATCCAGGGTGTAATTGTGGCCATGCCCGTATTTCGATGTATGCAAACCGAAAGCCGCCTGATTTTGCTCTTCATTCCAGTCCGAAACGAAATAGCGGTGGGACGCACAAAACCGAAATCGACGGGTGATATATCCAAAACTCATTGACCCTCCTGAACCTGCAAGCGGCCCGGTCGACATTATAGCACGGTCGCTTGTGGTGCCTCTGGTTCATTGACTTTTCCAGTTCCTTCGGATATCCTTGAGTAGTAACATATATGATTTAGAAACATGTCGTTCGTTTTAAAAAGGGAGGGCTTTTTATGGATTCATCAAGACGGAAGTTTTTGAACGGATTGTTGGGTATATTCAGCCTGGGGGGGGTGGCTGCGGTCCTGAGCCCGCTTGTCCATTATCTGACTCCAGTGAAAAAACAGGAGACAGCTGTATCGTCTGTCATCGCCGCGAAGGTCAATGAATTGACGCCAAACACGGCCAAACTGTTCAAGTTCGGGAGCAAACCGGGCATTCTGATCATGACCCCTGGTGGAGATTACCTTGCATTTTCAGCTGTTTGCACCCACCTTGGTTGCACCGTTCAATACAGCAGTGAAGAACGACAGATCTGGTGCGCATGCCACAATGGACACTATGATTTGAACGGAAACGTAGTTTCCGGACCACCACCTCGTCCTTTGAAAGAGTATGTATGCTTTATTAAGGGACAGGACGTATATGTCAAGAGAGAGAAAGCGTGATGTTAAAGAAAATAAACTCCTGGATAGAAGAACGGCTGGATCTGTCTACTCTTCGTCATCTGACGCTGGAAAAAACCGTGCCAAAGCACCGATATACTCCTTTCCACCTCTTTGGAGGCGTCGCCTTGTTTTTTTTCATGGTACAGATTGTCACTGGCATTCTCCTGCTCCTGTACTACAAACCAACAGCAGGGGAAGCATACAAAAGTGTCGAATTCATCGTCACCCAGGTTCCATATGGCTGGCTGATCCGTTCCATTCACTCCTGGTCAGCCAACCTGATGATCCTGGCAATCTTCATCCACATGTTTGCCAAGTATTTCCTGAAGGCTTACCGAAAACCTCGGGAATTGACATGGGTTTCAGGCTTCATCCTCCTTGCACTGGCAATGGGCTTCGGATTTACCGGTTACCTGCTTCCCTGGAATGAGCTGGCCTTTTTTGCTACAAGCGTCGGAACAGAAAGTGTCGCTTCCATGCCGGTGATTGGTCACTGGCTTTTGCTGCTTCTTCGTGGTGGGGAAAATGTCACCGGAGCAACCCTCAGCCGCTTTTTCGCAATCCACGTAACGGTACTTCCACTGATAATTATTGGTATTTTGAGTATTCACTTGCTCCTGATACAGGCCCAGGGAATGAGTAAACCCATTGGGATTAAAGAAAAGGGTGAAATTCCGTTTGTCCCCAACTTCATGCTCAGAGACTTGATGATGTGGCTGGGCGCATTGATTCTCCTCGTAGGACTGGCAACATTTTTCCCGTGGGAACTGGGACATGCTGTGGACACGTTTGCGTCTGCCCCGGCTGGCATTAAGCCGGAATGGTATTTTCTATCCATGTACCAGATATTGAAATGGATGCCCGCAAGCATTGTGGGGATTTCGGGTGAGTTGATTGGGATTGGCCTTATAAACATAGGAGGAGCATTGATACTGCTGGTGCCTTTTCTTGACCGAAAAGCGTCCAGAGAGGAAAAATCCCCCTGGTTCACATTTATTGGTATTCTGGCTATCATCTTTCTGATCGCCATTACCATTTATGCCCGATGGTCCTGATAGGAGGTCTGAAATGAAAACACGAATGATTCTGATTCTGGTCGCAGTAATTTCGTTCGGCCTGGGAATATATGCCAATGAGACCTCCTGCGAAATATGCCACAGCAAATTGAAGGGTCGTCTTTCTCAGCCAGTAACTCAATGGAAAAAAAGCATCCACCATCAAATGGGCATTAACTGCACCAATTGTCACGGTGGGAATGCCAGCTCCAAGAAAATGAAGTCAGCTCACAGCAGAGCAAAGGGGTGGATCGGAAAACCCGGACCCATTCAGATTGTAAAGCTTTGCGGAACCTGTCACGCAAATGAATCATTTATGAAGAAATATGATCCAAACGCCCGGACAGATCAGTTGAAAAACTACCTCACATCCAATCACGGAGTTAACATCATGAAAGAGAAGGATGGTAGGGCTGCGACGTGCGCAAGCTGTCACGGTGCCCATGACATACTCAAAGCCATGAATCCACGCTCCCATGTGTACCCGGAAAATGTAGTTGATACATGTGCAAAATGCCACGCAGACAAAAAACTAATGGCGGATTTTGACATTTCCGGAAATGAAGTGGCAGCGTACAAGAGCAGCGTTCATGCAACTGCCCTTTACAAGAAGCACGATCTTTCCGCCCCTACCTGCAATGATTGCCACGGTAACCACGGGGCAGCCCCTCCAGGTGCTGCATCAGTGGAAAAAGTGTGCGGGACCTGTCATGTGATGAACCAGAAACTTTTTAATGAAAGTCCCCATAAAGAATGGGATGAAATGGGTCTCAGAGGATGCATTGAATGTCACAGCAACCATGCAATCATGCCACCCACCGATGTCATGCTTTCCGCTGACAAGGGCGTCTGCCTTAATTGCCATGATTCCGGAGAACCGGCATTTAAAACAATGCAGGCAATGCACAAAACCCTTACCGGTCTCGAAACCAAACTCACTGATACCCGGGACATGGTAGATGCAGCCGCGGAAAAGGGAATGTTGATGGATGATGCCAGGCTGGATCTTCAGGATGCCATGACTGCATATATCAAATCCCGTACTGCTGTCCACAAGTTCAGTTCCGCTTACATGGATAAGGTCGCGAAGAGCGCACTGGTGGACATAACAAGAATCCAGAAGCTGGCAAAGGAACGTCTCCATGAAGTGACGAAGCGCCGGACTTCCTTCTATTGGTTTGGCGGATTGATTCTTATGATACTAATTCTCCTTGGTGTGAAGATTCGCTCCATGGAAAAATAATAATTTTGCTCAGGTAGTTTTCCGGCACACCTTTGATAACTTTCGAAGGTGTGCCGGTTTTTTTATCCATTACTTCCTTCAACTTTTTACTGCTCCCACATCCCCCTCTTTACACTCAGTGGTAACACAAGTTGCGTATTTGAGTTTTTTCGCTATAATTTATGCAAGGATTGAACTGGAGAAAATATAATGAATAATGGAGACTCCTACAACGGAACGGGAAAACCAAGAGGCGTTATAAACGTTACTACCAATATGAATTGTACCATTTCACTGGACGGCCAGGAAGCCGGGCTGACAGAAGACGCCGCCTTCATTTTTCAGGACATCCCGTTTGGACGTCATGTTATTGAAGGAGCAACCCACCGTCACTTCATCTCCAAGGAAATTTTTCTAAGCCTCCCAACACTCAATGTCAGGCTGGTTCTTGAAGAACGGGGAGGCAAGCTGGCAATTGAGAGTGAGATGGAGGAGTGCCAGATTGGACTTGAAGGAAACAGCTATGAATGCCCCGTGTCCATAGAGAACCTGAAGCGAGGTGTTTATCCCATCACGGTTTCTGGTGAGGGATTTCGATACACGGACAAGGTTCGAATTCAGAATAACCAGACAACATCCTATCGGATCACACCACAACTGGTAAATGAAAAAGAGAAAGAAGCAGCTCTGCGTCATTATCAGCACGCTCTGGAAATGCCGGAAGCTACACTGAGGGAAAGGAAAAGAAAAGTTTCCGCACTGGATAAGATTCTGGTGAGTGAAAACCGTTTTGATCTGACAGAGGGAATCGAAAGACATCGTCAACTGGTGAAGGCCATACGGCAGGAAGAATTTGCAACAGAAACAATGGCAAAAGCAATCAAGATCGAAAAAATCAAAAAGAAGAAAAAATATGGATTGATTTTCTCTATTATTGCGGTCGTTCTGATTGTTGCAGTGGCGATTGCAATAATTATAGCTCGGTCCAGTCGAAATCGACATGATGAAGAGGCGTATCGTAAGGCGCTCCAGTCCAATACCCTTGTGGATTACCAGACTTACCTGAAATCATTCGGGGAAGGTGCCAATCATTTTTCCGATGCCAGGGCATTCGTGGACAGGGCAGAGCGCGACCAGCAGCAGTTCACCGAGGCAAAAGTAACCCACACAATCGCTTCCTATAAACGGTACCTGGCAGAATTCGGACAAAAAGCTTACCACCGGAAAGAAGCTGAAAGGGAACTCAAGCAACTCATTGTCAAGCGGGATTTTCCAATCACCCTGAAGAAACTGGACCTGATAGTCGTGCCCGGAGACAGCTATTTTATGGGCGCATCCCCCGCAGAGAAGGGAGATAATGAAAACAACAGGCCCCCGGTGTGGGTGAAAATAAATGCCTTTGCCATCGGCCAGCATGAAGTCACTTTTGACGAATTCGACACCTTCTGCAGGGAAACCGGTACAACGCTGCCAGACGATGCGGGGTTTGGCCGGGGCAAACGACCCGTCATCAACGTGTCCTGGAACATTGCAAGGGATTATTGCCGGTGGCTGTCGGAGAAAACCGGCCTCATAGTTCGCCTTCCAAGCGAAGCTGAATGGGAGTTTGCCTGCCGGGCCAGTCGGATGTCCATATTCTTCTGGGGCAATCAGATGGACTCACGATATTGCGTCAGCGGAAGAAAACGACGGGGCCGCACCCGGCCTGTCAAAAGTACACTCCCAAACGACTTGAACCTTTATGATATGTCCGGAAACGTTTACGAATGGTGCAGTGATCGGTATCAGGACCCTTTATCTCCCGGAAAGAATAAATACCTGGGCAGTAGCTACCGCTTTCCCCAGAAATACGAAAAAAATGAGAGCCAGAACCCGGTTTTCAAAGCCTGGGGAAACCGGCGAGTTTTGAGAGGTGGCAGTTTCAGAAGCAGTGATTTTTCGTGCTCATCGAGTCACCGATCCGGTGCGCTACCGGAAACAAAACGAAATAACGTCGGGTTTCGTATTGCCGTCACAATCCCGCAGTAGACGCCCTTAGGGCAGTGCGCGTGAAAGTGCAAGTGCGAGGCAGAAGGGAGAGGGAAGGTGCAAGTGAAAGTGCAAGGTGGAA
>CBEUWV010000108.1:0-6626 GCA_965546895.1 uncultured bacterium | reverse complement strand
CCGGTGTGTACAGACTGCACAAATTATAAAAGTTAAATGGAAGTGTTCTGACCGAGAGAAGTGAGAAGTGATGGGTGGGAAAAGTTTAAGTTTAAGTCTAAGTTTAAGTAAAGAAAGAAGTGTTCTGTGCACCTTCGGCGCCTGTGTTCTGGCCGGAAAAGAGAATCAGGGAAGAATAAAAAAGCAGGCAATTGACTTTCTTCGTTCTTGTCCCATTCCACCGCCCCTCACGCACTTGCACTTTCACTTCCACTTCCCATTTGTTTTCATCTGACACTCAGCATCCGGCCGCAGGCCGGGGAAGTGAAGCTCTGCTTTTACAGTGCTTTCTTGTGGCTCTGAAAAAAAACTTTTTGAAGATTCCACTTGACAGATTGCTGGATTGGGAATAAGTTAGTGATAGATAACTAACTCACCGGAGGTGGGAATGAGTAAACGAAGAGAAGAAATTCTGGATCAGGCAATGGCACTCATGATCAATGAGGGAATTAAAAGCCTGACGATGAAAAAAATTGCGGAAGAAATGATGTTTACTGAACCAGCCATGTACCGCCATTTCAAGGACAAACAGGATCTGGTGGTTGCGTTGATTGGCCGGATTCGTACCGGATATGAAGAAATTGTATCCAAAGCGGACAAAAGATTGGATCCGAGCGAGTACTTTCATGCGATGGTTTGTTCCCTTCTGGATTACCTGGAAGAGGTGAAGGGTGTGACAATTCTTTTCCTGTCCGAGTCCACCTTCAGTCGCGATGATGAGGTGAGAAAGGCTCTGCTCGCTTTTTACAGCGGGATGATCTGGCATGTTGCGGAATATCTGAAGGAAGCGCGCGAGAGGGGAGTGGTTCGCGGGGATGTGGACGAAGAAGCAGGAGCGGTGATTCTGGTTGGCATGATTCAGTCCCTGACCATCCGCTTCCTTCTCAGCGGCGGCGAGCTGAAGATTACGGACAAGTGTGATAATATCTTAAATATTTTTCTTCGGGGAGTTTTAATATGAAGAATTGGATAATTGTGGTTACGGCCTGTTTCTCTTTAACAGCAGGAGCACAGACACTGACACTGAACCAGGCGATACAAAAGGCCTACGATAGCAATCCTTCCATTCAGGCACTGAACGAGTCGGTGCAATCTCAGAAGGAAAATGAGGTTGCGGTGAATCGTCTTAAATTCGGGGAAATTCTCCTGAATGGTGGGGTATCGAAAACCAGCGACGATAATTTGATTCGACCCATGACGAAGACCCTGATTTCAGCGGGTTTTGCGGCAATGCCTTTTGATGATCAATTCACATACTGGAACCTGGATTACCGGGTGCCGCTCTTTTCGAGCGGACAATTGAAGGCAACGGAACAAATCGCAAAGAGCAGCCACAGTGCACTATCCTACCGGCTGGATTCCCTCAAATGGGCTGTCCGGTACCAAGTCACATCTGTCTATAGCAATTTACTGGCGGTTGATCATGAGCTCACGGCATGGCAGGAGTACCTGAAAGCGTTGCGTTCCCTGAACGGACATATCCAGATCGGTGTTGAAAACGGAAAGTACGCGCCGTTGGATAAGCTGAAAGTCCAGTATGAAGTGGAGACCGCCAGACTTAAAATTGCCGGTCTGAACCAGAAAAAGCAGGCACTGGCAGCCTCTCTTGCAACCTTGATCGGAGTGAACCCGGATAAGGTCACTTCACTTGGACTGCAGGAAGTAAATTTGGAAAATGTGCCGAAAAAACTTCCTGAAATCAGTAAATTGATGGAAATGGCGGTGGAGAATCGGGGCGACCTGAAACAAATCAAAGAGTCTCGGAAAATTGCTGAGCAGCAGCTGAAAATAGCAAAGGCGACCAGGTTGCCGAAGGTTTCGCTGGATGCCAGGCTGAATGCAGTGCAGGGTGGAAATATTGATTACAATGACCAGTTCTGGTCTGCTACGGTAAATGTGTCTATCCCGATTTTTGACATGGGGCGAAGGCACAGACAGGTGCGGAAAGCCTTGCATGCCATGAAGGCGGCAGGTCATCAGGTGGATGAAGTCAATCTTAGAATAAAGAGCGAACTTATTGACGCAGTCGCTGATGTCAACCGGGTGTCACAGGATGTAGAGACCTCCCGGGCTTCTCTTTCTTTTGCAAAAGAAGTGGCCCGGTTGGAACAGTTGAAATATGATAACGGTAGAGGCGACATTGATGACCTGCTTCGGGCAAAATCAAGGGAGAAAGTTGCCGAGACCTCGCTTGTCCAAGCACAGACGGATTATTTTGTCGCGGTTGAGAATCTCAGAAAAACCATTGAAGGAGACATAAAATGAAGCGTTGGATTATTTTGATTGTAGTGGTGGTGCTGTTTGTGATTGGGGGGATTCTTCTGGTAAAACTCCGGAAACACCAGCTGGATTCCATTCGAATTGCGCCGCTCCAGGCTGTTCCGGTGGAAACGGCAACGGTACGGGTGGGCCAGTACGTTCACTGGCAGCCCTACATTGGGCACCTGGAGTCCAACCGCCAGGGAACGGTAAAATCCCGCATAGTTGGCCAAGTGAGCCGAATTCTGAAAAGGGAGGGGGATGCAGTTCGCAAGGGCGATACCATAATAGAGATGGATGGTGTACCGGGAGATGCGAGTGGCAGCCGGGCGGCCCTGGAAACGGCTTTGAATAATGCGAAGAAATCAGTTGAAGACTTGAAGAAAAATGAACAGAATATGCAGACAATCTACAATAGAGACAAGATGTTGTTTGCAAAGAAGGTAATCTCCCGCCAGGCGCTGGAATTGTCTGAAAATCACTGGAAAGAGGCAAAGGTACAGTTACAGAATGTGAAAAGCCAGATGGCAGACATCAAAAGCAAACTGTCATTTTTTACTGTGAAAGCGCCGTTCGATGCCGTTGTCTCCACTGTACCGGTGAATGAAGGCGATGTGGTGATGGTTTCCCAGCCCCTGATGGAGATAGAGGATGCGACTCCCTGTAAAATCAAGTCAACCGTTTCCACCGATGACCTCACCGCGATGAAGACGGGAGAACCAGCACAGATTTTATACGACGGAAAGAAGATTGACGCTAAAATTTCCCGTGTGTATCCCTCTGCCAGTGACACTGGAGTGGGGACTGTGGAAGTAGATTTGCCCGAACCGCCTTTCGGCCTGCCCCTTGGTTCCACTGTTTCCGTAAATTTGCCGATTCAGCGAATTGAATCTGCGATTCTTCTCCCCATGGGCTCTGTGTTGAAAAGCGTGAATAAAGCCTCGGTTTTCAACATCGTAAACGGAAAAGCAAAAGTGGTTCCGGTAACCATAATGGGTGAGTCTGAGGACGGATTTGCAATTTCCGGTCAGCTTAGTGAAGGGGATACTGTGGTTGTGGGTAGTGATTCTCTCCTGATGCGCCTTGCCGACGGCACCAAAGTGAAACCGGTGGAGGGTATCAAATGAAGTTAGAGAAAAAAGGGTTTGTGGATTTTGTTTTCAAGAATCCACATCTGGTTATTGTTCTGTCTCTGCTGGCGCTGGTGATGGGAGTTTATGCCAGTTATGCCATCAAGACAGACCTGTTTCCCGATGTGGAGCGGCCCACCGTCACGGTGTTGGTGATGGAACCGGGGGCTTCATCAAAGGACATGGCGGAGTATGTGGCAAGGCCCATCGAACGACAGTGTAATGCATTGTCCGATATCCGGAAGGTATCCTCTACCAGTAAAGACGAAATCGCCTTTGTGACGGCAGAATTTGAGTACAGGAAAGACCTTCAGGCGGCGGTGACGGATGTAATGACCGCTTTGCAGAAGGTGCAGTCGCAGTTGCCGAAAGATATCCTGCCGCCGCGGGACTTCAGCAAGCCTGTGATGACCCTGGCGGTTCAACCGGCCCCAAATGGCCAATACGACCTCGCCATGACCCGGCAAATGGCGGACAACGACATTAAAGATGCGTTGCTGGCGATTCCGGAGGTGTCTGATGCGGAGGTATTTGGCGGGCATGTCCGGGAATTGTCGGTTCAGATTGATCCGGTCAAACTGGCAAATAAGCACATGCCGTTTTCTGCCATCATTCATGCCATTCAGGCCAATAACCTGGATATTCCCGAAGGCTTCCTGCTGAATTCCCGTTCACAGGTCATTCTGAAAACCAAGGGGGAGCTGGCACATTTACAGCAGCTTGAAGACCTGCCTATTTCATACAAAGGCCGGGTTATTCATCTCAGGGATGTGGGAACTGTAAAAAACACCATTGCTGATCAGTTCTCTGCCTTCCATTTTGACGGGAAACCCGCCATTGCCATAAACATTGTCCGCCATGAAGACGGAAATACCGTGGATACTATTGATGCTGTAAAACGAGCGCTTCCTGCCCTTGAAAAGCGCTTCTCTCAGGTTACCATAAGCATAGCGGATTCTCAGGAACGGATAATTAACCTGTCGGTGGGCAACTTGAAACAATCGCTTAAAGAAGCCATCATTTTCACCATATTGGTAATTTTTCTAATGATTGCAGACTTGCGATCGGCAGCAATTACCGGCATTTCAATCCCATTTACCTACTTTCTGACCTTTGCTGTCATGTGGCTCACCGGCATTCAGTTTAATATGGTGACATTGACTGCTGTGATTCTGGCGGTGGGAATGCTTGTGGATGACGCCATAGTTGTTGTGGAGAATATTGAACGACACTACAGCGAAGATGGCGGTGATTTGAAAGAAGTTTCCCGGGTTGCCACTAAAGAAATTATGCTGGCTGTCTTTTCCGGCACATTTTCAACCGTTGTCGTGCTGATTCCCATCATGGTTCTCGGCGGCTTTGTGGAAAAGGTGCTTCGCCCGCTGACGGTGACTTTGAGTATTGCACTGGTTGCATCCTACGTGGTTTCCATTACCATCATCCCGTTGATTGCACCGTGGATCATCAAAAATACCAATAAGGATGAATATCTGATCATCAAGATTCTAAACCGGATTGCCAAGGTGTTTCAGGTGCAGTTTGTGGATCGCCTGCGGGATTTCTTCATCGCTACTTTTGATTTTGTAAATCAATACAGGTGGATTTTCATCATTCTCATAGTCATTCTTTTGCCAATCTCCATGCGACAGATGAAACTGGTGGGACGGGACCTGATGCCGCCGATGGATACCGGTATTATGAAAATGAGAATTGAGACAGAATCCGATTATTCCATCGAAAAAACCGAAGCCTTGTTGAACCGGATCGATAACAGGATTCATAAGGAAAAGGGACTGCTTTCCCAGTTGAGCTACATTGGTTCCGAGCCGGGGTTGATTACCTATGGAAAGGGCCGGACACCCCAGCAGATCGATATTACCGTAAACCTGGTGGACCGCTTTCAGCGCCACAAAGGTATATGGGAAATTGAGGATCAACTCCGCAAAGACATTCGCAATATGCCGGGTGTCAAGTATGCCGATGTGTATGATTTCGGTGCCACCCCATTGTCCAGTATCGCATCCACAGTGGACGTGGAAGTGGCGGGGAATGACTACGGCGAGCTGGACGCCGCCGGGCAGCGGATTGCCGATGAACTGATCAAGCGCCCCGGATTCAAATCGGTGAGCCGGACCTGGAAAAAGGACCGGGAAGAATACCACTTGTTCTTTGATCGTCAGAAATGCGCCCGGTTTGGCTTGACCCCCATGGACGTCAGTTACCAGTTGGCGATTGCAGTGAAGGGCGCACCCATCAGTGTATTTCGAATATTCAACCAGGATGGAATCAGAATCCGATTCCGGTACAAGGGGAACCAGCGAGACAGGATAAATAAGGTGATGACCACCAATATCCTGACGCCGAAAGGTCTCTACATCCCGCTGAACGAACTGGCAAGGGTGAAGAAGGTCTATGTGCCAACTGTGATTACCCGGGATAAGCTGAACTACACCACCAATGTCCATGGCTACCGTGCAACGGCACCGGTGACCTTCCTCAATGATCAACGAAACATAGCGGTAGATAAGGCCGGTGTGCCATCTACGCTCCAGGTATCGGAAGAAGGGTAAATGACACAGATGACAGAGTCCTTCCACAGATTGGGTTCGGCACTGATTCTGGCTGTTCTCTTCCTCTACCTGACTTTTGTGGTGACTTTCAAATCATTCAGTGACCCAATCGTCATCATGTTGGCCATTCCATTCGCCTTCATTGGAGCGGTTTGGGGACTGATGATTGCCGGAAAACATGGCTGTATGCCGGCCTTCATGGGCTTCATCCTCCTTGTGGGTGTGGTGGTGAAAAATTCCATCCTGCTCATTGATTTTATCCGTACCTACCGGGAAGAGGGCCACCCCATGCTGGAAGCGGTGCAGATGGCGATACATGTCCGGACAAGGCCCATCCTTATGACAGCTGTCACCACCATTGTGGGTATGATTCCCATCGCGCTGGAATGGTCTGTCGGACTGGAACGGTTGTCACCCCTTGCCATCGTGGCGATCGGGGGCCTTACGGTGGGTTCATTCCTGACACTGGTGTTTATCCCGACCTTCTACATGATCAAAGAAGCGATTCTATCCAAATTCCGCCGGAAGGAAACGGAACCAGTACCTTCAACTGTAGAGTAGAGTCAGAAAAGCAAATTGCTACAAGACGAAGGGGGGCATTTCGCCCCCTTTCGGCGCATTGCGCCGA
>CBEUWV010000107.1:0-6628 GCA_965546895.1 uncultured bacterium | reverse complement strand
TACGCGGTTAATGAATTGCCGATTTTTGCGTACGATGTGAATGGTTTGCAGGTGGGAACCACCAAACGGGTAGATATGGATGCCTATGGAATTACAAAAGTGAATTTGAAGGATGTCTTTACGCAGGCGGAGCTTGCAGTCATTACATCTATTGAACTGTACGCGGATTCTTTTGTTGTTCCCTACGTGATTTACCAGGACCCGGATGAGGTTTATTGCGAAATTATTCCGCCAACCCTGACCCACGGTACAGAGTGAGAGGAAGAGAAGTTTAAGTTTAAGTCTGAGTTTAAGTTAAGAGAAGATGGGAAAAAGACAGGGAAGGGCTGATTCCCGCTCTGCGGGCCGTGACTTGTAATTTGTGATTAGCAGGGAAAAGACAGGGAATGGCCGATTTCCGCTCTTGCCCTTTTCTGAACCATCCACTATCCACTGTCCACCGTCCATTAGTTTTCAATTTAACATCCAACATTCGGCCGCAGGCCATGATTCCCTTCTGCCTCGCACTCGCACTTTCACTTGCACTTTCCGCCCCCTACTCTGCAGAGTGATGGATGAAAAAAATCAAGTTTGAGTAGAAACCAAGATTAAGGTTAAGTGCGGATGAGATTAGGAAGAGCAGGGAAAAAACAAAGAGATGATCTGCCAATTCCCATTCTTAACTTAAACTCAGACTCAGACTTAAACTTGTCTTTTTCACCATCCACCATCCACTTTTCACCATTCACGGCAGCTTTGCTGCCACTCTTCCTCGCACTTGCACTTTCACTCGCACTTTCTTTCACGCAGAACACTTCTGATTATCGAAAAATTGTGCCATTTATGATAAATTGTAGCTATGGAGCACCCGAAAAACGCTGAAGTTCAAACATTTCAGAGCGTTCCCCACATGTTGATGGATACGGTTGAAACATATCCGGACCGAAATGCATTTCGCTTTCGCCGGGGCGGCCGGATCGTCAGCGTGTCATATCGTGAATTCGGGGATCTTGTGGAGGATCTTGCCCATGGCCTGGCAGCAATCGGATTAAAGAGCCGGGATCGCATCGCTATTCTCTCGGAAAACCGCATCGAATGGCCCATTGTAGATTTTGCAGTCATGTCAATCGGCGGAATTGCGGTGTGCGGGTTATTTTTGTGGAAAACCGCTACCATTATGAGAAAATCAAGCAAATTCAGGACCAATTGCCAAACCTGAAAACAATTCTCACCTTCGAGCCTATTCGGAATGCCGACCGTCCCACGACTGTGTTCAAACGCGTCCTTCGACTTGGTGATAAGCATAGAGCCGCGCGACCCGGATGGTTCAAAAGGACACTGAAGAAAATCAATCGGGACGATGTCTGTTCCATCGTTTATACATCCGGTACAACCGGGGATCCGAAGGGTGTACGCCTCCATCACAGAGGATTCATCGAGAGTATCGTCAATACCGAAGCTGCACTGCCGTTGAAACCCGAGGATATTTTTCTTTCCTTTCTTCCGTTGAGCCACCTGTACGAGCGCGTGGCCGGTCACTGGATTCCGATATACCGGGGGTGCTGTATCGCTTATGCTCGAGCTATTACAACGGTGGTTGAAGACATGCAGGCCTTTCATCCCACGATGATAGTGAGCGTCCCTCAGTTTTTTGACAAAATAACCGCGGGGGTCCGCCTCAAGGTCAGTGACAGTGGGTTCGTTCGCCGGCTACTATTCAGGTGGGGTGAAAAACTGGGTAATCGTCTCGCTGACGGAAAACGGAAGGGGGAAAAGAACCTCATTTTGAAACTGCTGCGACCCTTGGCAAGACGACTCGTATTCGAAAAACTCCATCGATACCTGGGGGGCTCGCTCCGTTATCCCATCTCCGGTGGTGCTCCCCTTTCAGGGGAAGCTGCCCGTTTTTTTGAAGCCATGGAACTTCCGATAATTGAAGGGTACGGTCTTACAGAAACTCACCTGGTTGTAACACTGAGTCCTCCAGATAAACGCCGAGAGGGCTCCTGTGGGACCCCGATTGCCGGAGTAGCTGTCAGCATTGCAGATGATGGGGAAATTCTAGTTCAGGGAAATACCATCATGGATGGATATCACGATGCTCCGGAATTGACTGCCTCTATGATTGATTCAGACGGGTGGTTTCATACAGGGGACATCGGATTTCTGGACAAGGACAATTACCTGACCATTACAGATCGAAAGAAAAATATACTTGTCATTTCTTCAGGAGAGAAGATCGCTCCTGCTCCCATTGAAACAAAGCTGAAAGAAAGCCTGTACATTGACGAAGCCTGCATTATTGGTGAAGGAAGGGATTTCATTGCAGCGCTGATTGTTCCAGACATGGAGGCCGTTCTTCACTGGTCACGAAAAGAAAAACTCCCATACGAAGACCTGGATGAATTATTGCCCAGCCGGGAACTGAAACGGCTCTTGAAACAGGAAATCAACCTCAGACAAAAAAAGCTCGCCTGGTATGAACGGGTCAAAAAATTCGTTGTCCTTGACCATCCGCTGGAGATTCGAAAGGGTGAACTCACTCCAACCATGAAAGTACGCCGTGCCGTTCTGGAGGGAAAATACTGGGAAGAGATCGACCGCATGTATGCAAAAGAAAAAGACAAATCTGAGTCTGAGCAAAGAAACGAATAAGGGATTTCCTTCCTTGTCTTCTTCTATCTCCAACACCCCCTCTTTACTCCCACTGATTGAAATCTCACGTGACGAAGCAGTGCAAATCCGGTACAATCGGAACCGATACGAAAAGAACCTGTTTGGGAAAGGAAGGATAGTATTTTGAATTTTCAGGAATTGATTTTGTCGCTGCAGAAGTTCTGGTCCGATCATGGGTGTCTGATTTCGCAACCGTACGACATTGAGACCGGTGCCGGAACGATGAACCCTCACACCTTTCTCCGGGTGCTGGACAAAAAACCGTGGAACGTGGCTTACGTGGAACCTTCCCGCCGTCCCACAGACGGACGCTATGGTGAGAATCCTTTTCGCGTTTACAAGCACTACCAGTTCCAAGTAATTATGAAACCCAGCCCGGATAACATCCAGGATTTGTACATTGAAAGCCTGAAGGCTTTCGGTATTAAACCGGAAGAACACGATATCCGGTTTGAAGAAGACAACTGGGAGTCTCCCACAATGGGTGCATGGGGCGTCGGCTGGCAGGTACTGCTGGACGGGATGGAGATCACTCAATTCACATACTTTCAACAGGCGGGTGGAATTGATTTGGAACCTGTTTCAGTGGAAATCACATATGGAATCGAACGAATTTGCATGTTCATAAATGGGATTGACAACATGTACAACCTGGAATGGGGACACGGGGTCAGCTACGGAGAAGTTCGCAAACGGGATGAATATGAGTTTTCCAGATACAGTTTTGAACATGCAGACATTGGCCTCCATTTCAAGCTTTTTGACCTGTATGAAACAGAATGCCGCAGAGTTCTTGAGCAAGGTTTGCCCATTGCCGCTTTCGACAATGCCTTGAAGTGTTCCCATGCATTCAACGTGCTGGACGCACGGAATGCCATCAGCGTAACAGAGAGGGCCCGATTTATTAACCGGGTCCGGACATTGGCCTGCGCCTGTGCAGAAAGCTATCTGGAGGTATCCAATGGCTGAGTTCTTTATCGAAATCGGTTGTGAAGAAATCCCGGCAAAAATGATTCCGGGTTCATTGGAAGAAGGAAGAAAGATTCTGGAAAAACTCCTTTCCACCTACAATATCCGTGTTGGCGAAACTTCAAGCTATGCCTCTCCAACCCGAATGGTTTATCATTTTCCTGAAATTGCCCTGAAGGAAATGGACCAGACAGTTACGGTTCAGGGACCGCCACGGCGCATCTGTCTGAACGAAGACAATACACCTTCCCGGGCATTGCTGGGATTCATGAAGAAAAACAGTATTTCCATAGATGATGTCCGGTACATTCAAGGGAAAACGGGGGAAATCGCCGCAGCGGACGTTTTCATAACCGGAAAAAATACTGACGAGATACTGAAAGAAGTCTTGCCAGTCTGGTTAAAAAAGATTCCCTTTAGAAAGAAAATGAAGTGGGGTGACCTGGACATTCGTTTCGTTCGCCCCATTCGCTGGATCTGCGCGCTGCTCAATGGAAATCCACTTGATTTCGAATATGCCGACATTACTGCCGGAAACACAACCCGGGGTCATCGAATCCTGGGGAAACGGGACATCCGTGTCAGCAATTTTGCCGAATATAGAACTGCATTGAGGGAAAACGCTGTAGAAATTGACCCTGCTGCTCGAAAGACGGTAATTCGACAGGCAATTCAGGATTTTGAAACAACACATAACGCCTCTGTGATCCGGGATGAAGCTCTCCTTGACGAGGTAAGTTACCTGGTGGAAATTCCTTTCGTTGTAGAGGGGAGTTTCGAAGAAAAATTCCTGGAGATCCCGGAAGAGGTATTGATTACATCCATGAAAGAGCATCAGAAATATTTTGCCGCACGGGGGAAAAACGGAAAGCTGTTACCGCGCTTCCTCGCTGTAGCTTCAACCGTTCACGACTCAAAAGGCTACATTCAACTGGGTAGTGAACGGGTACTGGCAGCCCGGTTATATGACGCACAGTTCTTCTGGGATGAAGACCGGAAAAAAACCCTTGAAAGTCGGATGGACAAATTGGACCGTCAGATATTTCAAACTGACCTCGGCACCTATGGTGATAAAATCCAGCGGATGCAGAAGATCGGCGAAATTTTCAACCGCTTCGTATCCTGTGACGCAGAAACACTGGGGGAAACCATAGAACTTTGCAAATGCGACCTTGCCAGTGACATGGTATATGAATTTCCCGAACTCCAGGGCATTATGGGGGGACTGTATGCGAAGGAGGAAGGAAAACCGGAAGGCATCTGGCAGGGCATTTATGACCACTATCTTCCCGGCTCGATGGACGACGGCCTTCCTCGAACAAAAGAAGGAGAATTGACAGCCATTGCCGATAAACTTGATACATTTCTGGGTTGTCTTGCGGTGGGAATCAACCCCACAGGCTCCAAAGATCCCTTTGGCTTAAAGCGGGCCGCCCAGGGGATCATTCGAATCGCACTGGAAAAAGGACTGGACGTAGACCTTTATCAGGCTGTTGAAAACTGCCTGCCCATATTTGAACATGTAATGAAGACCAGCCGGGACAAATGGGAAGAACAGGTTTTCACTATTCTCGATGCAAGACTAAGATTCTGGCTCAACACCCGTGGCTTTGCATATGACGAAATTGACGCGGTTTTTGCCATTCCCCATGGAAATCTCCTGGACACCCTGAACCGGGTAAAAGCACTTCAGGCATCCAGAAAAGACACCGATTTCCTCCGCGTTGCAGGCAGCTTCAAACGGATTCACAATATATTGGATGCCGCAAAGGACAGCATTCTACAGGACGTAAACTCTGAACTCTTTGGCCAGGCTGAAGAAACCGAACTCTACAACGCATTGAACGCCCTGAAATCCGATGTTGACCGATTTACTGCGGACAAAAATTATAGTGAAGCACTTAAAACCGTTGGCAGAATCGCGGATACAGTAGACCGGTTCTTCGACGAAGTGCTGGTGATGGATAAAGACGATGCCATCCGGCAAAACCGCTTGACCCTGCTGACCCGGCTTCGTGAAGTATTTTTGACAATCGCGGACTTCTCCCGCCTGGTCATCACTGAAGCGCCAAATTAATAGCCGGGGCCGTCCGGCTGGCAAGGAGGCCCCATGATGGTACGATTGATTCATTTCATTTCAACGGGACAGGTTCCGTTTGTCTGTAAGAAACAGCTATTTTTGTCCATCGTACTTGTTTTGTATCTGATTGGCTTGTTCCCAGGACCGTCGCTGGTGGCTCAAACTCCTAATCCTGCGTTTCTCGCCTCTGAAAACCGTTATTTCACCGTCTATTATCGGGAGGAGAATGTTCGTCTTGCCGCCATTCTCTCCGCCGATTCAGACAGCTTTGCCCGGCGGTTCTGCAGTGAATTGGGACTGAAAAAACCAGCCAGCCCCATTCCCGTTTATATTGACCCGTCAAACAAAGGGAAATCGGAGGTTTTTCCTTCTCCCCGCTGGGTAAACGGTTTTTTTGAGCCGGGGAAGCGAATCATCGTGATTAAAACCGCCCGACAACTGGGACGGGGTGCGGAATCTGAAATCCTCACTGTGTTCCGCCACGAAGCCGTACATGCTATCCTCCACGACAACATCCCCCTCATCCCCCGATGGCTGGATGAAGGGCTTGCCCAGTCTTTCAGCAGGGGGTTCACAATAGGAGACGGCCGGACCCTGCTGGGCCTGCCGGTAAAACATTTTCGAACGTATTTGCTGGAATCCGCATTCGAAAAGGAAAACACGGCAAAACTGGCCTATCCCCTTTCCTGCGGGCTTGTCAGTTACCTCCGGGAACTGGGGCGTCCCCCCCTGACAGTCTTTCTGAAAAGACTGAAAAAAACAGATATTGAAAGCGCTTTCGATTCCGCCTATGGAATTCACATGTCTTTCTTTTTTTATATGTTTCGGGAAAATTACCTTTCTCGCTACACCTTGCTGAACCTGATTGTATCGGATGAGGGTTTATTCGGCCTGATGACCCTTCTGGCAGTTGTTCTGCTCCTG
>CBEUWV010000106.1:0-6639 GCA_965546895.1 uncultured bacterium | reverse complement strand
TTATTATTATTTACCTGGATTTCATTAAAATCCCTGCCATGGTTTTCATTGGAATCTGGATTCTTTTCCAGGTTGTAAGTGGGCTTCTTTCCATGGGGCAAGGGGGAAGTGGTGGAGTGGCCTGGTTTGCTCACGTGGGCGGTTTTCTTTTCGGGCTTTACGCCCTTCGTTTCTTTGTTGGTAAAAAAACACTGTCCCCAATTGGAGATTAAAGCTATAATAAACAGGTTATTTGCGTATCGGAGGGAAAGATGACCAGTCCGAAAATTGCCTTTATTGCCGAATCGATGAAGAAATTTATCCGTCGCCGTGCGTTCGGAAATCTGGCAAATCTGCTGGCGAAGGTGCATCCTTCGGAACTGGCCGATGCTATCGAAGCGTTGAAGTCCATTGACCAGAGCCCCATTCTGGATTTCCTCATCAGTAAACATAAGGAATTGGCCGCGGACATGTTTGTGGAATTGAATGAAAGGATTCAGCACAAGTTTGCTGAAGAGCTGGAAGTGGAAAAACTGGCATCTATTCTTCGCCTTATGAATTCAGATGATGCTGTGGCCATTATCGAAGACCTGCCTGAGGACCGCAGAACAGCAATTTTGAATCTGATTCAGGATACACCCCAGGTGGAAGAACAGCTTCTGTACGCCGACGATACTGCCGGCCGAATCATGACCACAGACTACTTTTCACTCCAGGACAGCATGACGGTCAAGGAAGCAATTGAACAGGTCCAGAAACTGGAAGAAAAGGCAGAAATGGTGTTCTATCTTTATCTCGTAGATGAAGAAAACCGGCTCAGCGGAGTGCTGTCTCTGCGGCAACTGCTGACTTCCACACCCGGTACATCTCTAAAAGAGATTATGAACAATCGACCCATCTCTATCACTGTGGACACGGACCAGGAAGAAGTGGCATCCCTGGTCTCTCAATACGATCTGTTGGCTATTCCTGTTGTAGATCACGATCGCGTGCTGGTCGGAATTATCACGGTTGATGATGTCATCGACATTATCCGCGAAGAAGCGGAAGAAGACTTTTACCGTATGGCGGGCACATCGGAAGAAGAGATCCTTCATCGGGGAAATCCCTGGAAAATTGTCAGAATCCGTATCCCCTGGCTCCTCCCCGCCTTTCTCAGTACTTTCCTTGTTGCATCCATGCTGGATTATATAAAAGGAAATTTTATGTACTTCGCTCTCTTTGTCGTCTTTATGCCCATGATTAATGCCACTGCCGGTAACATCGGAATTCAGAGTACTACAATCATGGCCCGGGAACTGGCATTGGACCGGATTCAGGAAAACAGGTGGGTTACACTGTTATGGAGCCAGTTTCGCATCGGTTTTATTATCGGGCTTATTTTCGGGGCCGTCGCCTTCGGATTTTCCTATATTCTTTACCCTGGGGGACAGGTTCCAAAACTGGTACTTGCCGGTTCTGTTGGTGTCGCCATGCTTGTTGCTGTCAGTATTTCCTCTGCGTACGGAACGATCTTACCTGTTTTTCTCAAAAAACTCGGGTTTGATCCAGCTGTTTCCACTACGCCTTTTGTGGCGTCTTCCAACGACATTACCGGCCTTCTTATCTATTTTTCAGTCGCCTATGCGGGGATCCACCTGTTCGGATAAGAGCAGGAAGATGCAGATTTCGTATTTCTGTTAGCGCAGGGATTTTTCTCTTCTGAATCTCACTTTCTTTGCAAGAGGCAGAAGGGTTTCGCTATAATGTGAGAGATAAAGCCGGTGCGGGCCCAACCGTCACTGGAAGGAGATGTACCATGACAAAAGCCATTTCTAACCGGGGAAAAGTCCAACCGGCTTCTCCCATGCGACGTCTGGAAGCGCCGTATTTAAAAATGAAAGAAATCCGGAGCCGGATTTACCCGCTGAATATCGGCCAGCCTGATATTGAAACCCCGTCTTCCTACATGAACGTATACCGGAACTTTCCCGGTCCCACCATCAAGTACGGGCCGTCCGGCGGATTGCCGGAATACCGGAAAACCCTTTCTGACTACTACGCCAGTTGTGGAATTTCGCTGACAGCGGATGAAATTCTGGTGACCACCGGCGGCAGTGAAGCGATAATTTTTGTTTTTGCAGCCATTACCGATCCCGGTGATGAAGTGATTGTGCCGGAACCCTTCTACGCCAACTACAATGGCTTTGCAAATATGGTCGCCGCCAGGATCGTGCCGGTCACGTCCCGGGCTGAAACCGGCTATGCCCTTCCGCCCATTTCGGAAGTGGAATCGAAGATTTCTCCCCGCACAAAGGCCATTATGATCTGCAATCCCGGCAATCCAACCGGTTACGCCTACACAAAGGAAGAGATCAACAACTTGAAGACTCTCTGCCTGAAACATGACATTTTTCTTGTATCCGATGAAGTGTACCGGGAATTTGTGTACGATGGCGAACATTATTCCATTTTATCTGAACCTGGATTTGATAATCATGGCATTGTGGTCGACTCTCTTTCAAAACGATTTTCCCTCTGTGGTGCCAGGCTGGGGCAGGTAGCTTCCCACAACAGGGATGTTATGGACGCAATTCTGAAAATGGGACAGGCTCGGCTTTGCCCGCCCACAGTGGAACAATACGCGGCAATGGAGGTTCACCAACTGGGACAGGAATATTTCGATGGCATTCGCAAGGAATACCAGAAACGACGGGGTACCGTTTATGACGGGCTGATGAAAATTGATGGTGTGTTCTGTAAGAAGCCCCGGGGCGCTTTCTATATTCAGGCCAGATTGCCGGTTCAAAATACCGTGGAGTTTGCCCATTGGCTGCTGACAGAGTTCGAAGTGAAGAATGAAACAGTTCTGGTGGCCCCGGGGAACGGATTTTATGCCACCGAAGGAATAGGCTTTGATGAAATCCGAATCGCCTATGTAATTGAAAGCGGCCAGCTGGAACAGGCAATGAATATCCTGGGCGAGGGGCTCAAGGTTTATCCGAACCGGACCTGACGAGCTGAATTCTTCCGTTGTGGGAGGCCCCCTCCTGGACAATTACAGATGATGCGTGGATGTCGCCCCGGGCAAAACTGCCTTTCATCAATTTGACATAGCCTGTGGACTGGATATTGCCCTTCACCGTGCCGCTGGAAGTCACCGACAGAGAATGAATGTCTCCGATTACAGTTCCGGTCACAACAACCGGCCCGGTACTGACAAGGTTCCCTTCCAGGCGACCGTCCACCTGAACAGAGCCAGCGACATTGAGATCACCTTTCAGTTTTGCGTCGGATGGAACCCGTGATTGGGATGGATTGTCTTCTGACTGCAGGAAACCTGAATTACTATCCATACCTCATTATCCTCCAAAACTGCCCGGGGTGCCAGAAAAAAAGCTCTGTTTTTGAAGAAAAACAGGCCGATACCCATATTCAGTCAGCTCAGTCTTCCAGTTCCAGCCATCCGAACCAGAGGGGATGTTTTGCCTTGTACCAACGGAGAATGTCTTTCAACTTTGCCTGGTGTTCCAGTGAAATCACGTCGGGCAGAATCCGGTCGAAGTGCACCCGGATCCGGTCTTCCCCCAGAAATTCCAGTGCCTCGGAACAGAGGGTCTGCAACTCGTTGCGGATTCTGCCGGAATCCGAAATTTTAACCGGACGATTTTCGTAATCTTCTCCATAGAAAAAACGGTTCAGAAGCGGACTGAACACCAGGCGGCTCTGTTCCATTGTTTCCATCAGCCGGAAAGTGAAAGTAATCTGCTTGTCTGCCCGGGGTGTGGCCTGACGAACCGTTGCCTGGTAAATATTTTCCCCCACCTTTTTGATACCGGGGGAGCCGGAGTAAGGGTCTGGGCACATATGGCCGGAAATAGCCATTACATCCCAGTTTTTTTCCGGGAAGAAATCATCCGCGCTTACGTTGGGCTTCTGGACGGGAATGCCGGCTCTAATCCCATTTTGAATAATTCCCCGATACATCTCCACGGTTTTCCCATCCGGTTGATTCCCCAGGATTTCAGCAAGCCTTTCGGGAAAATCCGCTGCTTCCGGATCCAGTCCCATGATGTGCCATTCCCGGTCGTAAGGCAGGTTGAACTTGGAAGTAAACACTGAGAGAAAGGCCTCCAGTCCCAGCATAGGGGCCAGGCTTGTCGCCTGCATGGCTTCTGCTGATGCCGCATATCCATCCACGATGAATAGATGAGTCTGGCCCGCATCGTCTTGCCATGTGCCGATGCGGTAGGTCGGGGCGTAGGTGCCGGAATCTGTGAAAACCGGAATACCGGTAGTGGGTAATACCCAACCGTCTTCAGTCAGATGAACACCAAGATCACTCCACTCTTTCCATAATTTGCTGATTCGAAGTTCACGACTCTTTCCCCGAAGGGTCCAGACGTGAACATTCTCCCTGCGGATACCCGGGTATGCGGTTTCAATGGCTTCCAGTACCAGTTTCCGGGGTGTCCGGAAATTGATCAGAATGGATTTGTCCCCGGCGGCCTGCACAACAGCTTTGGGAAGGAGCAGATTGCCCACGTATCCCTCGTAGGGGCGCGTTACGTGAAGGGGCTGGTCAAAAATATGAAGTATACTCATCGGGCCGGTTTTTTTGCCCTTTGCAAAGCGAGAGGTGTTTTCCAATGTATCAATTGCGGTTCCCCATACGGTAATCCCAGCTTCCCTCAGATCTCCGTAAAACCCTTCCCAGCCGTACGAAGGGTCATTGATCATTTTCTGTACCCGTTTGTCCAGCCACTTTGCCACCTCCGGCCGGGCATACACACGGCCAAAACCCAGAAGGGGATTGGAACCCATATCCGGAGTCTCACCGCCCTTGGGCATCAGTCCTTCGCCCAGTGAAACCATGATGGCATGATTTTCCGGCAATTGCCTGGACAGGTACCAGAGGCTTTCACTCATGATGTAGGCGGAGATTGCGTCCGCGTCCTTCTTCACCTGATTCTGGCCGGACTTATCCAGTCCTGCACCCTCACCAAAACGGCCGAAAAGCTGTGTGCCCAGTGCAGTAACCGCTCCAGTCATGGCAAAAAGGCGTTCTATTCGTCCATCCATAAAGGAAATCTCACCATGGAATTCTTTGAACGGCGTACCCCGTACCCATTTCACGTCCACGTCTTCCAGCCACAGGTGAAAGCGGCCCAGAATTGGCCTGGAGTCAAATGCCCATTGGGAAATCAGGTCCTTCTTTTCACGGGATTTCATTGTCAGTCACCCCCCGGGGAATCGTTGCAGACTTTATAAAAATCATTCTACCTGTCCGGCAGAAGAGTGTCAATGAGATAAGCGGAGACAAGTTTAAGTCTAAGTTCAAGTCTAAGTTTAAGTAAAGAAGGGGAGATAAGCGGGGATAAGTCTGAGTTTAAATTAAAGTAAGGACAAGGGAGGGCCAATCGCCTCTCTTTCCTGAATTCTGTCCGAACTCAAACTTAGACTTAAACTTAGGCTCAAACTTAAACTTAGACTTCCCCTCAGGGCTGCCTATTGATTTCCCAGCGTCGCGACCATAACGGCCCTGATGGTATGCATCCTGTTTTCCGCCTGGTCAAAGACCTTGGCGTGCCCGCTTTCAAACACATCTTCACTGACTTCCTTGATATCCGGGAACTTTTTAGCCATATCGGTTTCGTCGTTATGAAAAGCCGGGAGGCAGTGAAGAAAAATCACCTCGTTATTACCGGTTGCTTTCACCACATCCATATTCACCTGGTAGGGCTTCAGCTGGCGAATTCGTTCCGGAATTTTGTCTTCTTCCCCCATGGAAGCCCAGACGTCGGTATACAACACATCACAGTCCTTCACGCCATCTGCCACCTTCGCTGTGAAAGTCAGTTTCGCGCCGGTTTCCATCGCGATTTTCTCTGCTGTTTCAATAAGCTTGTTTTCCGGGTACATTCCATCCGGGGCCACAATCCGAAAATCCATTCCCATCTTCGCGGCGCCGATCATCAGAGAATTTGCCATATTGTTCCGGCCATCTCCAAGGTAGGCAAATCGAATGCCCTTCAAATGCCCGAAATTTTCTTTCACCGTGAGAAAATCCGCTAGAATTTGAGTGGGGTGAAAGGTATCAGTCAAACCGTTCCACACCGGTACACCGGCATACTTGCCCAACTGGACCACCGTATCATGCTTGAACCCCCGAAATTCAATTCCGTCGAACACCCGTCCCAGCACCCGGGCCGTATCCTTCACAGTTTCTTTCTTTCCCAACTGGATATCATTTTTCCCAAGGTATTCCGGATGGGCGCCTTCATCCACACAGGCCACTGTAAATGCAGTTCTTGTTCTTGTAGAGGGTTTTTCAAAAATTAGTGCAATATTTTTTCGTTTCAGTGTGTCTCCATACACACCCGCACGCTTGTTTGCCTTCAGGGTTGCCGAGAGATCCAGCAGATAGTGGATTTCTTTCGGTGTAAAGTCAAGCAATGTCAGTAGATTTCGACCTTTCAGGTTTTCAGCCATGGGAGAACCTCCTCAATTCTTTGTACCGCCATTATAATCAACCCCCAATCGAAAGAAAGAAGAAAATCATCATAATTCCTGCCGCGACGGAATGAGACAGGAATTTTCGCGCATTTTTGCATACTTGCGGTCTGTACCGGGGCAGTTGATTATTTCTTTTTCCGATAGTACACGAGGCTGAACCACTGA
>CBEUWV010000105.1:0-6660 GCA_965546895.1 uncultured bacterium | reverse complement strand
CGACAAGCACAACGACCTATACGTTGACTGCAACGGGTTCAGGTGGCAGTGTCAGCCAGAACGTAACGGTAACGGTGAACGCGGTAACCCCGCCACCGACAATCGACAGCTTCAGTGCCAGCCCGTCCACAATTGACGAGGGCAGCAGCTCAACCCTCAGCTGGACGACGACCAACGCCACCAGTTGCACGATCAACGGATCTTCCGTTGCGGTGGATGGTTCCATGACGGTGAGTCCGACGACGACCACCACTTACACGCTTTCGGCTACGGGCGATGGTGGCAATGTAAGCCAGAATGTGACTGTTACAGTTAACCCTGCATCTGGAACAGTGGAAACGCGAACCTTCAGTTCCGGTGATGTTCCGAAATCCATTCCGGATAACAATTCCACCGGTGTTACTTCTACGCTGGCATTGAATGATGGCCACAGTATTCAGGATTTCCAGGTTACGGTGAATATTACCCATACCTATATCGGTGACCTGGTTGTATCCCTGATTTCACCCTCCGGGACGGAAGTTATCCTATCCAACCGGGAAGGTGGTTCTGCCAACAACATTAACAAGACCTATACACTTACAAATTTCAACGGTCAGGATGCTGTTGGGACCTGGACGCTGAAGGTAAAGGACCTGGCCAGGTATGATACCGGTACAATCGACAGCTGGTCATTGGCGGTTAAGGCGACATACTCCAGCAGCACACACGATTTCAGCAGTACGCCGATATCCATTCCAGACAACAATGCAACCGGAATTACCAGTACACTCAATGTAAGTGCCAGTGCCACTGTCACCAGTTTTGCTGTGACTGTGAACATTACTCATACCTACATTGGTGACTTGGTGGTCACAGTGTATGCACCCAATGGGTCCAGTACAGTACTTTCCAATAGGGAGGGAGGCTCTGCCAATAACATCAACAAAACGTGGACAGTAACAGCCAGCAGTGGCCTGGCGATCCACGGGAATTGGAAATTGAAGGTTGCAGATAAGGCCCGTTACGATACCGGTACTTTGGACAACTGGAAACTATCATTTTCCTATTGATGTATCGCAACTGAGTTGAAAAAAGACGCGGGGTTTCCCCCGCGTCTTTTTTATGGTGATGGATTGAAAATTTTTGCACTTGAACAGGGCAAGGCAATCGTTTATCCTGAACTTGAAAAATCTGAAAAAGTTGGGTGAAATGCAAGAGATCGGTTTGCAATTGAAGAAACAACGGGAAGCAAAAGGGCTGGGGTTGGCGGATATCGAAAAATCCACCAAAATCAGTATCAGATTGCTAAGAAGTATTGAAGCCGGGGATTTTGGTGCACTCCCCTCAGGCGTCTTCGCGCGCAACTTTGTTCGCCAGTATTGCAAAGCGGTTGGCCTGTCGCCGGAACCTATTCTGGATAAAGTGTTTGTGGCAGAACCGGAAATTGCCGAATCTGAAAATTACGAGGAAGAACGTTCCCGCCGCGGACCTATCATTTTCATTTTTGCCCTTCTTCTTGTCGCATGTGTTTTCTGGGGATATCAGCAGGGGGTGTGGCAGAATTTTTTTGCAAAGAAGGCGGAAAGTCATCAATCTGTGATAGCTTCCCCGACGCCATTACCTGAAGCCTCGTCAGAATTGGCAGGAAACGAAAAAAACACGATGAATCAGAAGAAGGGCTCAGTGGATGAAAATCTGGTCGGGAAAGAAGCAGCAACTCAATCATCAGAGGCTTTGAGCGGGGAAACCCAAAAGACTGAATCTGTTCAGCGTGACTCTGATGCTTCCGCATCGGTGGATAGCCCGGCTCCGGATTTTCCCGCATCTATAAATGAGAAGGACAATGGTTTCCCGGTTCGTTTTGAGGCGGACGAAAAGTGTTGGGTCCATCTGAGATCTCCGGATAAGGAGTTGGATTTCATCTTGATGAAAGGCGAGCTTTATACAACAGTCTGCTTCGCACCTGCCACCGTAAGTGTAGGAAATGCGGAACATATTCGTGTATTTGTTAATAATCACCGGGTGATTTTTCCCGCTGGTCGACGGGTGGTCAAAGAGTTTATTATAAACGATACCGGCCAAAAGCAAGACTGAGTTGATATGTTGGACCTGAGAAAAAAAATACTGGACGGAGATGTTCCGCCAGATGTTTTATCTGCTATTGCCACGTTAACCTTCCCGTTGCCCACAGATCAGGTTCTTTCATTATTCCCCGCTGTCTACCAGAAAGGCGATGAGGGAATCCGCGAGGCAATTTCCGCATCTTTTTCTTCAATCTCAAGCGAGGTGGTTGAGGAATTTCTGATCCATACTGACGAAACGGATGTGCTGTCTTTCTATTTTGATCTTCTTTCGGACGGGTGGCTGGAAAATGCAGAGAAGTATTACCTTGATATCTTGAGAAATCCCGTGTGCAACGCGAGGATTCTTGAGAAAATGGCGACACTCTCCATGGATGCAATTTTGAACTATCTGCTAAACAACCACTCGCTACTGCAGGTAAACCCAACTGTCTTTAACATCCTGAAGGAGAATGATGCATTGTCCCCGGCCCAGTCCAGACGTTTGCAGGAGTACATTAAATATGGATTGGTGGGGAAAAAGACTGACAAGGCGACGGAAAATGGAGTTCTCCCCGGCACACAAGAACAAGTAGTTGATGAAGATACGACGGGACTGGAAGAGGAGATTTCAGGAGAGGCGCTTGCGGCGTATTCTGAATTAGTGGCTGAAGAAAGTGAAGATGTCCTCGAAGCCACATCCAATATCGAAATAGAAGAGGACATGGACCTCAATACATATCAAAAACTGTTGAAGATGAATGTTTCCCAGAAGATACAGTGCGCGTTGAAAGGGAATAAAGAAGAGCGGTCCATACTGATTCGCGATTCGAACCGTACAGTGGCACTGGCGGTCATGCAAAGCCCTAAACTGACAGAAAAAGAAGCTGAAGTGATATCCGCAATGAGAAACGTACACCGGGATGTTCTGCGAACCCTTGCGTCCAACCGCGTTTTTCTGAAAAAATACAAAGTTGTGGTGAGTCTGGTCCGGAACCCGAAAGTTCCGCAGGATATTTCCCTGGGACTGCTTCATCGCTTGACAGATCGGGATCTGCAACTGCTCACTCGGGACCGTTCTTTATCGGAATTTGTGCGACGTGCCGCTCAGAGAATATTGAGGGGTCGCAAAAAATATTGATAAAACTATTTACATCAAGCTGTAATTTCCTATAATGTAATTAGTTAAATGAGGTGATGAGTGAATTATTATGATTTGCTGCAAGTCAACAAAAATGCATCGCAGGATGAAATATCGAGCGCCTTTCGTACGCTGATCAAGCAGCATCACCCCGATAGATATTCCGACCCTGAAGAGAAGGCGGAAGCAGAACAGCTGTTTCAAAAGATAACGGCTCCATTCAATGTGTTGAAGGATCCGGACAAACGGGCTGGCTACGATAAGAGCCTGGACTCAGATAAAGACACCGTGCAGCAAACCGATACGAAAGAGCAGGCCCAGCAGTTTTTTAAGAATGGCCTTCATCAACTGAACAACCTTGCTAACCATAAGATGGCAGAGGAGTTTTTCAAGAAGGCGGTGTACCTGGACAAGGACAATGCCAAGTATCTGTTTTATCTCGCCACGGTCATGGGGACTGATCCCAGAAAGCGGCGAAAGGCGGTAGAGTATCTGGAAAAAGCGGTTGCCCTGGATCCATTTTCGGCCGACTATCGTGCCCGGATCGGAACCATCTACCTCAATGGTGGGATGAATACCCGGGCAGTTAAATATTTTCAGAAGGCATTGAAAATGGACAGTTCTTGCCAGGAGGCATTAGATGGCTTGACCAGTCTGGGAATAGTGGTTTCAAAGGACAGTGGAAGAAAAGGTTTTTTTGCAAAACTTTTCAGTAGGAAGTAGATTTATGACTTGTACTTTTTTTGGGAAAACAGATGTTGGAATGAAGCGAAACCATAACGAAGATGCATTTCTAACGAATCCAGACCTTAATTTCGCCGTGGTTGCCGATGGAATGGGTGGGCACGCCGCCGGTGAAGTGGCCTCTGAACTTGCGGTAGACCGAATCTCAACCTTCCTGGGGCAGGTCGATGGCAATGAAGATATTACCTGGCCGTATAAGTATGATGTTGCGTTTTCACTCAATGCGAACAAATTGATGGTTGGAATCAAACTGGCCAATGATGCAATTTTATCGAAAGTTGCCGGAGACCCACACCTCAATGGGATGGGAACAACGATTGTCGCTGTTTTGCTTGAGGAGCACAATGCCACGATCGCCCATGTAGGCGACAGTCGAGCCTATCTTTATCGGAAAAAGAGACTGTCACTCCTGACAAATGATCATTCCTGGGTTTCAGAGCAGGTTAGAAGAGGACTGATAACGGAAGAGCAGGCCCGTGTTCATCCCATGAAAAACGTTGTTACTCAGGCACTTGGCGGTGCAGAGCGCCTTTCGGTGGAAATAGATGAACTTCCGATGGAGCCGGGCGACCTTCTGTTGTTGTGCAGCGACGGTCTGAATTCGATGGTGCCCGGAGATGTGATGGAAGAGATTTTTACCCAATATCATGAGAACCCGGATGAATTAATTGATGAGCTGATTCGGGAAGCAAACGAACGAGGGGGAGATGACAACATTACCATAGTTGTGGTCCGGGAGGAACCATGAGCGGTTATTTATGTGTTGACAAAAGGGAGGTTTGTGAGCTATTGTGTTTTTTAACAAGTTTATATAAATAAAATTGGGAAGGTGGAATGTGATATTTGGAAAAAAGAAACAGCTGGTAGGTCTGGATATTGGCTCCACTGCCGTCAAGTTAGTGGAATTGAAACAGCTTGACAAGGAGGGGATGCGATATCGCCTGGTAAATGTAGGCGTGGAACCGGTTCCTCCGGAAAGTATAGTGGATGGTGCCATCATGGATTCCTTTGCTGTTGCTGATGCAGTCCGCAGACTGTTTGAGAAGACGGGTACAAAAACCGCAAAAACCGCTGTGGCTGTGTCCGGAAATGGTGTCATCATCAAAAAAATGTTGCTTCCACAGATGTCCATGGAAGAATTGAACGAATCGATCCGGTGGGAAGCCGAACAGTATATTCCATTTGAGATTGATGAAGTAAACCTGGACTACGAAATTGTATCCGGAGAAGAGCGCCAGGACGGGCAGATGGAGGTCATTCTGGCCGCCGCAAAGAAGGACGTCATCAGTGAATATACTGGTGTGGTTGTTCAAGCGGGTAAGGAACCAGGGGTTGTGGACGTGGCCGCTTTTGCCCTCCAGAATACGACCGAACTGAATTACAGCGTTGCGGATGAGGTCACAACGGCCCTGATTAACATCGGCGCGGCAACAACCAATATCAATATAATGAGTGGTAACCGCTCCCTTTTCTGGCGCGATCTTTCCATCGGTGGCAACTACTACACCAACGCGATTCAGAAGGAGTTAAACCTGTCGTTTGAGGACTCTGAGCTTCTGAAAAGGGGCGGCTCCGTTGAAGGGGTCTCATTCGAGAGTGTTATTCCCATACTGAATTCCGTATCGGAAGATATGGTGGGTGAGTTCCTGAAAACTTTCGAGTTTTTTAAGGCAACCTCACAATACACCAACATTGACCGGATTCTGGTTTCGGGAGGATCGGCGCTGGTGTACGGCCTCGAGCAGGTGATTACGGATAAAGTGGGATTCAAAGTGGAAATTTTCAATGCTTTCAAATCAATTGAAGTGAACGAAAATATGTTTGATGCCCAGTTTATTAATGAAATTTCGTCGATGGCTGCAACCGCAGTTGGGCTGGCGATGAGAAAGGAGATGTAAATGATACAGATTAATCTTCTTTCTGGTAGAGAAGGCTCTCCCAAGAAGGTTCCGAAAGAGTCGACTGCTGTGACTTCTTTTTCGGCAATCGAAGGTGAATCCAATGCGATTATGGTTGTGGCGGCGATTGTATTCATCGTGGGCCTGGTAGGGGTCGGCATCTGGGGCTATATGCTGTATAGCCGGAAACAGGCCCTTGCCACTGAACTCAGCAGAAAGAAACAGGAGCTGAAGACTTACCAGGGTCTCATCGAGCAGGCAAAGCGTTTCAAAGCCCGAAAAGAAATGCTGGAATTGAAGGAACAAACCATTGTTCAATTGAAAGATCGTCAGTCAAAACCGATGAAGCTGCTGGAAGAAATCTATAACCGATGCCCCGATACGGTCTGGTTCGAGAGCATTGAACAGAAAGGTGCACGTGTTACGATCAAGGGAAGGGCTAAAAACACAGAAGCTGCAAACCAGTTTTATCAGGATCTGTCCCAGTCTTCCCTGATCCAGGGAGTTGATTATCCATTACTGAAGAAGGATGAAAAGTATCGGATTCCCAATGTGGTCTATTTTGAAATGGTTTTGTCTATCAACCAATCAACCAACCAGTCCTCCAAGCCGGGGATGGGAGCGTAAAGGAGTAGATGATGGATAATCTATCCCCTAAAGCCCAGGCAGGAGTGTTGATCGTGTTCTTGATTGTGATTGCCGCTATGGGCTATTTCATGATTTTCAAAGGCTGGTACGCCCAGATGGAGTCCACCCGCGCGCAGATTGCAAAAGTGGATGCCGATATCCAGAAAGGACGGGCGCTACAGGCAAAGATTAACGAGTTTAATCGCCA
>CBEUWV010000104.1:0-6699 GCA_965546895.1 uncultured bacterium | reverse complement strand
GATGAAGCTCCAGCATATCCCGGATTAAAGAGTTCAGGCGACGGGTCTGATTCAAAATAATTTCGTGAAATTTTTTACCGTCTTCCGGGGAAATATCCGGGTTTGCCACCAGGGTCTCCGCGTATCCCATGATGGAGGCCATGGGTGTTTTCAACTCATGTGTAATGTTCCCCACAAGCTCACTCTTGAACACATCATATTGGCGCCGTTCTGTAATATCATGTATAACGATCATTGTATCCGTTTCTGCTCCCCGAACATAAATTTCAAAAAAACGCTCCCCAATATTCACCCTGGGGAAATAATTTTCATCAGACTGTAAAACACGCCGAAGTAAAGCAAGTATTTCCAGGTCCGATACTTGATCCAGAATATTTTCACCTTTGTTCAAGCTAATTCCGAGATCCTTCTCAACCTTTTCATTGGAAAGAATGACTCGATTCTCAGCATCCAGCAGGAGAATGCTTTCTTCCATGGTTGAGAGAATCTGCTTCAGTCTACCTCTCTCCTCCGTAACTCTTCGTTGATTCTTCAGCATGGAATGGTAGATCCGATATATCAGCCCGGATATGCGGGACATCGTGGGGTCAGTAAAGGCAGGGAAATGGACATCTTCTTTCCCACTCTCCACCTGCTGAACAATTTCGTCCAGTTGATAAAGGGGGCGTGACAGCCGCTTTGCCAGATAAAGAGAAATCAATAAAGTAGCTATCAGTAGAAAAATAAGTGACAAAAGTACATGATTCCGCCACGTGGACTGGATCATCGCCACGTAGGTCATGGGATAGGCGACCCTTAGTACCATACCGTTTTTTAATCTGGACGCGTAGTACATCATGTCCTGCTTCACTGTGTGGCTGAACCGTTCAGAATGCCCCTCTCCACTTACCATCGCCCCGGCCACTTCCGGTCGCATAGCGTGGTTTTCCATAGTCAATATCTGGGCCGGTTTCAGATAGGAATCATCCACTACCACACCGTCCGGGCGAATCAATGTAATTCGAAGGGAAGTACTCTTTGAAATTTGCTGCACCGCATGGTGGGAAGACGGGTCAAATTCATTCCGGTTTTCATACTGAGACAGAATCTGCCACATGTTGCGCATCTCTCCAAGTAATTCAGTACTGCCGGATTGCATCATCCGGGAAGCTGAATAGGAGAATACCCATAAAAGCACCAGGGCAACGGGAATGTAAATAACAGCAAAAACCTTCAGAAATGACTTCACAATTCCATCCTGTAGCCAATTTTGGGGACTGAACGAATCAATTTGCCCTTTTCCCCAAGTTTCTTCCGGAGGGAAGAGACATGGGCATCCACAGTTCTGGTAAAAATGTCGGCTTCATACCCCCAGATGGTGTTCAGTAACTGATTTCGGGTAAACACCTTTTCAGGATTGCGGACAAACAGCAAGAGCAGGTCGAATTCCTTTGCAGCCAGGCGAATCTCTTTCCCGTCCACCGTGGCCCGGTGGGTTTCGGAATTCACGCTGATTCCGGCATGGACGGCATTCTCCCGCCCGCCGCTTGAGGCCCGACGTAGAAGTGCGGCTGTTTTTGCCATCAGCACCTTGATACTGAACGGTTTTGTCAGATAATCATCTGCTCCTGCATCCAATCCGGCAACAATATCTTCTTCTCTGTCCTTCGCGGAAACAATCATCACCGGAGTATCGGAAACCCGGTCCATTCCCCGAAGAATCTTGAGGAATTGGTCTCCCTGAAGGCCCGGTAACATCAGGTCCAGCAGAATCAGGTCAAACTGGGCATCATTCACAAACATCAATGCGTCATTGGCATTGTCTGTACCCACAGGCAAATACCCGGATGTTTTCAAATTAAATTCCACCAGCTCCCGAAGATCCTGCTCGTCTTCAATTACCAGAATTCGCTTCATTTTCCGTCTCCTTCAAGGGCGTATGGCGAATAATCGTGCCGGAAACCATAAAATATACATTTTCCGCTATGTTTGTTGTGTAATCGGCAATTCTTTCCAGTCCCTTTGCCACCAGCATCAGGGAAAAAATGGCCTGATTTTTCCGAAAGTCTTCCACAAGATAGGTCACCAGTTCCCTGAGGATCTGATTGTTCAGATGGTCCACTTCATCGTCCCTGCGAATCAGTTCCAGGGCACCTTCCGCGTCCCTTTCAAGATAACAGTTAACGCTGTCCACAACCATCTTCGCTGCAATTTCCCCCATCCGCGGGAGATCTATATAGGGCTTAACAGGGGGTACCTTGTTGAGTTTCAACACTTCTTTGCAAATGTCCACGCAGTGATCTCCAATCCTTTCCAGGTCTACAATAATACGTGTCGCGGCAATGATGAATCTAAGGTCAATTGCCTTCGGTTCATAAAGCGCGAAGATTTTCAGACAGTGCTCGTCAATGGCAATATCAAGGTGATCCACACGGTCATCCCGTAAAATCACATCTTTTGCCAGGTCATCCTTCCGTTCCACAAGGGATTGAACACTCTCGTTGACCATCCGGGAAACTGCGTTTCCCATTTCTGCTATCTGGCTTCTCAGCTCTGTATATTCTGTTTCCTGGTGTCTCATGCCCGCCTCCATCAGCCGAACCGACCGGTGATATATTCTTCGGTCAGCTTTACGTTCGGAAAATCACGTCTGTTTCATCAAATTCTATCAGTTCCCCAACATACATGAAAGCGGTATAATCTGAAATCCTCGCCGCCTGCTGCATGTTGTGGGTTACAATGATTACTGTCACCTCTTTTTTCAACTGAAAAATCAGCTCTTCAATCTTACTTGTGGAGATTGGATCCAGCGCACTGGTGGGTTCATCAAATAGAATAACCTTCGGCTCAACGGCAAGGGCCCTTGCAATAACCAGTCTCTGCTGCTGGCCGCCGGAAAGACCGGAGGCTCCCTCTTTTAATCTATCTTTTACTTCTTCCCATAATGCTGCGTGTTTCAGGGCCATTTCCACCCTGTCGGTTAATTCCGTACGGTTGTGAATCCCTTTCAATTTCAATCCGTATGCAATATTGTCAAACACACTCATGGGAAAAGGCGTTGGCTTCTGAAAAACCATACCGATTCCCGCCCGAAGTTCTGTGAGGTCCACATCCTTCCCCAGCACATCTTCACCCTCCATGACAATCCGGCCTTTGTAATGGTTGCCGGGATACAGGTCATGCATTCGATTGAAACAGCGCAAAAATGTTGTTTTTCCGCATCCTGAAGGCCCAATCATCGCGGTTACGGCATTTTTCGCAATGTCCATCGTTACGTTCTTCACAGCCTTAACCGACCCGTAGGAAAAACTCAAATCTTGAACTTGAATCAACACCCTGTCGGCCGGGATTTTGTTTTGCTTCTTCATGTCAGCTCTTGTACCTCCACTTGATCAACAGGCGTCCTGCAATGGTCACCAGCAAAATTGTCGCAGTAATCACCAGCGCCGCCGCCCACGCCATGCCATGCCAGTCATCGTATGGCCCCATAGCGTACTGGAATATTGTCACCGTCAGAGACGGGGTCGAATCGTTTAGATTGGTGGTGAAAAAGGAATTGTTAAATGAAGTGAACAACAGGGGCGCAGTTTCCCCCGCAACCCTGGCAATGGACAGTAGTATCCCTGTAAAAATGCCCGTGGCCGCTCCACGATATACGACCTGCGTAATGACCTTATAATAGGGGGCACCAAGGGCAAAGGCCGCCTCCCGCAGTGACCAGGGAATCAGTGACATCATATCCTCTGTGGTTCGAATCACCACTGGAATCATAATGATCGCCAATGCAACTCCTCCCGCCCATCCGTTGAAGTGACCAATGGGCTTTACCATAATCGCATACACAAAAGTACCAATCACAATTGAGGGTACACTGACCATGATGTCAGAAAGTGTGCTGATAAACCGACCCATCTTTGTATGTCTACCATACTCAGACAGAAAGGTTCCACCCAGCACGCCGACTGGAATTCCGATCACCATGGCAACAAGGGTAATCAACATCTGCCCGACAAAGGCGTTTCGAAGGCCACCTCCCTCAAAACCAGGAGGCACCGGGTCTTTGGTAAACAAGTCCAGCGTGATAAAAGACATTCCGTGGCGAAAAACGTCCCAGAGGATGAAGAATAACCAGAAAAGACCGATGACAGCCGCAAGGGTCGAAAGACTCAGCGCCACTTTATTTTGAATTTTGCGTTTTGAAAGAGCGTTCATGATTTTGCCCTCTCTTTCAGAATGAATTTTGCAACCGCCAGCGTCAAAAAGCTCATTACAAAAAGTATAACCGCAAGGTAGAACAGGGATGCCATATACATATCCGAGTCAGCTTCAGTAAATTCATTCGCCAGAGTAACCGTGATGGTTGCCGATGCATCCAGAAGGGAACGGGCGATCTGGTGTTTGTTTCCCAAGACAAAAGCCACCGCCATGGTTTCTCCCAGGGCTCGGCCCATGGCAATTACGATGCCGCCGAAAACCCCGCTTTTGGAGTATGGAATTACAACATTTCGAATGACTTCCCATTTTGTAGCACCGATTCCATAGGCAGATTCCCGCAACACTTGCGGTGTCAGATTGAAAGTGTCCCTGGCAATTGAAGCCATGAACGGAATAATCATAATGCTCAGAATTGTACTGGCGGTGAGAATATCAATCCCCAGCGGCGTTCCGCTGAAAAGAGAACCAAGATATGGTATTTTCCCGATTGTCTGTTGTAAAAAAGGCTCTACAGTGTTTCCCATGATTGGCGCCAGCGTGAACAGGCCCCACATCCCGTAAATAATGCTGGGAATTGCCGCAAGAAGTTCAATGGCCGTACCCATGGCGGATTTCAAGGCGTTGGGACACAGTTCGGTCATGAAAATCGCAATTCCAATGGATACGGGGATTGCTATCGCCATTGCCAGTACGGTGGTTACGATTGTTCCATACAAGGTCGCGGCGGCACCGAACACTTCATGAACGGGATCCCATGTGACCGTGCTGATAAATCCGAAAAAACCAAACTTTGAAATTGCGGGAACAGCCTGTTTTACAAGTGAAAAGAAAATTCCCACAATCACCACAAGTACCACCATGGCCGCACTGAAAGTCATTGCCTTGAATATTTTATCTTTATACGCGCTTGTTTTTTTATCTGCCATGTTTAACTCACCAAACACGCGAAAATCCGGAGGGAGCCAAGCTCCCTCCGGTCTTATCCATCGAATGAATTGGATCACATAATTGCATCAATAAATGCCGTTGTGCTTCCAGTAGCTGCGGATACTCTCTTTCAAAGAACTGGGGAGAGGAACGTAGATAAGTTTCTTTGCGGTGGCATCCCCGTTATTGAATGACCAATCATAGAATTTCACGACCTTTTTGTTTGAAGCGACCTTTTCCTTACCCAGGAGAATGAACGAAGCGCCGGCAATGGGCCAGGAACCATCTCCCGGAGCATCTACCAGCCAGAGGTAGTAGCCTTCATCCGGATTCCATTTTGCCCCTGCAGCCGCATCTTTGAATGCCTCAAAAGAGGGATCAACAAAATTTCCATTCTTATTCTGAAGTTTCAGATAGGTTAATTTGTTCTGCTTGGCATACGCAAATTCAACGTAGCCGATGGAATTTTTTACCCGCTTCACGTAATTCGCTACGCCTTCGTTGCCCTTACCCCCAATTCCAACCGGCCAGTTGACAGATTTCCCTTTGCCGACCTTTTTACTCCAGTCTCCGGATACTGTTGCGAGGTAGGTAGTAAAAATTGCTGTTGTACCGGAACCGTCAGAGCGATGGACGACAGTGATGTTTGCATCGGGAAGAGAAACACCCTTGTTGATTGCTGCCAGACGAGGGTCATTCCATTTTTTGATCTCACCGAGAAATATCTTTGAAAGCACATCTCCGTTGAGCTTCAGCTGACCGGGTTTCAGGCCCTTGATGTTCACAACCGGCACAACACCACCGATGATGGCGGGGAATTGAATCAAATTCATCTGCTTCAGGTCTGCCGGTTTTACCGGAGCGTCAGACGCTCCAAAATCCACTGTGCGGTTCTTAATTTGGCGAACGCCACCACCGGAACCAATGGACTGGTAGTTCAACTTTGTACCGGTAGCCTTGTGATAATTAAACGCCCAGGCAGAATAAACCGGATACGGAAAAGTCGCACCGGCACCGTTAATCATGTCCCCCGCTGTCAGCGAAAGGGAAGTTATAACCAAGAGAAGTGAAAGGAAAATGTTTTTCAGTTTCATAGGGTCCTCCTTCGAAGCCATGGTAAGAAAGCAATGAAAGAAGATTGCCTCAAAAATGTAAAGAAAATGTAAAACGTGAAAAGCAAGTTTAAGTCAAATCCAAGTTTAAGTCCAAGTCTAAGTTTAAGTTTAAGTTTAAGTAATGGAAAGGGGAAAACAGAACACACCGCCGGAGGCTGTTTGAAACCATGGGGGATGGACTCAAATTGGGTTGGCGTTTCATGGTGTCTATTCGATGATGATTAGTTGGTGGGGTAATCTTTTGAATCGAAAAAAACTTGGTAGAGCCCACCCCACATTATCATGGTTTCATAGATGTATACGAAGATAGCCATGAAATAGTTCTCCCTTCCAGATGATTTATAAGAGCCGACCTCACTTTTATCGCCACTCAAAGCATTCACGGGGGAAACGGCCTTCGGCCGGATGGTGAATGGTGAACAAAGCGTCCTTTCGGACGCGTGGATGGTGGAAAAAGACAAGT
>CBEUWV010000103.1:0-6743 GCA_965546895.1 uncultured bacterium | reverse complement strand
GATAATATATTCAACTTTGGTTCTGAATTCTGAAAAACGGGCCAAATTATGAGACGACAGACGCTTGAATTCATCCATGCCCCCGGCGGTGAGGTGGGGAAAACCACAGCATTTCTGACTGAAATCCAGATAAACCCCTACCCCGAGACGATTCAATACTTTCACAATTCGAGTCGCGCTTTCTGTATACAGATACCTCATGGAACAACCGGGGAAATACAACACATCAAATTTTTTCGGCCCATCTGGCGGCAAATATTCCGGGAGGAGGGAATCCAGGGGCTTTCCCGGTTTTGGAATATGCCTGCTTATCAAGGGGAGTTTGAATTGAAGGCCACTTTCCCCGGGCACAAGGCGGCCAATTCGGGCAACTCCGGAAAGCCAGGCGTTGTTTGACATAAGTTTCAGTGCCACCTTTTTCGATATCTGGATCTGCCCATCCAATACGGCCCTGGCCCTTGCATTTTCTATAATTTCAAGAAAAGGCACATCCCTGGGACATACAAACTCACAACTTCCGCATGTAACACAGCGGTTCAGGAAATCCAGCGTTTCCTCAGAAAAACGGGTATCTCCCTGATACAGCGCCTGAAGAATCGAAATTTTGCCCCGGGCCACACCCCCTTCCTCACCTGTGACCCGAAATACAGGGCACATGGTTCTACAGGTTCCGCACTTGACACAGATATCAAGGTTCTCTCTTTTCATGGTGCCCTTCTAAGTAGAGCAACAAAGAAGCCGTCCAGATACTTATCCGGTAGTATTCGAAGAAAATCATTTTTACCGAGGAAACTTTGAAAACGATTTCTTATCGCTTTCGATGCATAGGTAAATGGATCAATCAACTGAGCCTGTACTTCTTTAGAAACAAAGTCCAGAACCACATCCTCTCCCTCCTCTTTCTCCAGTGAACAGGTGGAATAAACCAGCACACCGCCCGGTTTCAGTAAGGAAAATGCGTTTTTTAGCATATGGTTCTGGATTTTGGCCCGTCCCCGAATTTCTTCCGGTCTGCGAAGCCATTTCAGTTCCGGATGGCCGGAGATGGTACCGGTTCCTGTACAGGGCGCGTCCAGCAGAACTGCATCAAGGGTAGATTCCCTGAAGGAGGGTTTTTGAAAATCGCTCAGAACCGGTGAAGAAATGGGAATGGATAAATCTCTGCTATTTTCTAGAATCCGCAGGATTCTGCCATTGGAAATATCATTGAAAACCACTTCCTCAATGCCTGTAAATGTACTGAGAATAAAGCCCTTCCCTCCTGGAGAGGATGCACTGTCCAGCACCCATTTCCCGGAAAACTTGCGCAGCAATTCGGCCACGAGCTGCGAAGATTCATTCATCACATAACAGCTTCCTGCCCGCATCAGGTAGATGGGAACATTTGCCTCAAAAGAACCTTGAATATTGGGAGTCGGGTGGAATCGGCCCTCAGGCCCGAATGATTCCAAGCCATTGAGACAGCGAAAAACTACGGGCTTACGGAGATTAAGCGACTTCATAATCTGAAAGGCGGTGGCTTTTCCATAATCTGAAATCCATTTCATACCCAGCCAGTAGGGGAAAGACAGATTGCTTTCAATGAAATCACGGAGGTTTTCTGAATCCGGGAAGGTGATTGCCTCCTTCTCCCTTCCCAGTCTCTTCAAAACCGCATTTATGAAGCCGCTTTTCTTTTTATTGCCATCAAATATCTGTTTTGCCAGGGCCACTGTTTCATTGATAATTGCATAGTCCGGTGTCCGGGTTAAGAAAAGAATCTGGTACGCGGCACTGCGCAGCAACAGCCAGATATCCGGCTCTGTTCGTTTTCGGTTGGCGAATCGGGAGAGGACATAATCCAGCCTGCCACGGAAACGAGAGGTCCCATATACAATCTCCACAATGAGGCGCCGATCCCGTTCATCTGAAACATGCTCAAAGATATAGGGATACATATCTGTAATCAATTTATGTTCCCCTGAAACCTGTTTCAAAACGTACCAGGCAATCCCTCTCGGGTTCATATTAACCTCTTTCCTTTTCATCAGCACTCATCTGCGGTTTCCGTATTAAAAGTCCTTCATCCAGTTTTCAGGCATCCCATTTAAGGGCATCCGATGTGGATTCTAACACAAGGATAATTTTTTATTTTCTGGCCAATCCGCCAACGGCTGTTTTGAACCTTCCATTCAATCGAATAAGCTCTCCGGACCGGCCAAAATCAAGCATATTCCCCTTTTTATCAATGACCTTCTCTACCGTAACCTTTTCACGCAGGAATCCTCTGTCACAAAGTTCAATGGAATCCCCCGGTCGAAGTGGGTTTTTGAGCTCCAGGGACAGAAACTCGTCACTTTTCCCCACGACTACCCCGACAAAGGCATAGGGATTGGACACTCCACCTTTATCAAAACGGTACCCATCCCGTCCCGGTGTGCCTTTTAAAAAATTGGTCGTGAATCCACGATTGCTCACCCGGGCAAGTTCCGCGACCAATTCAGGAGCAGCCTTCCGAAACTGCGAAAGCCCTTTTTCCTTTAATATATCAAGGCCTCTTCTGTACATGTCTACAGTAATGCCAACGTAGTGAATTGATTTCATTCTGCCTTCAATTTTCAGTGAATCTACACCGGACGAGACCAACTCCGGGAGCAGAGGCAGTGCACATAAGTCCTTCGAATTAAATATATAGCTTCCCCTGGAGTCCTCTTCGATAGGATAATACTCCCCTTTTCTTCCCGATTCTTCCAGGACACGATACTGCCACCGGCAACTCTGTGCGCATTCTCCCCGATTCGCATCCCGGCCGGACATATACAATGACAGGAAACACCGGCCTGAGTAAGAAATACAAAGTGCTCCATGTACAAACACTTCCAGTTCAATGTCGCTGTTGTCCACTATCTCTTGAATTTGATCAATTGACAGTTCTCGTGCCAGCACAATTCTCCGAATACCCGACTTCCCCCAGAAAGCCACAGACTCGCTGTTCAGAGTATTTGCCTGGGTACTGAGATGGAGCCTGAGTTCCGGAGCCTCCCGCCTCAGAAAGGATATGACACCGGGGTCCGAGACAATCACCCCATCTGGTTTGAGTTTTGACAGTTCCGGTAAAATGACAGATAGTTCTTTAAAATCAGAAGATACCGGCATCATATTCAAGGCAACATATACCTTTTTCCCCCGTAAGTGGGCATAATTCAGAGCCTCTTCCAATTCTTCAATCGTGAAATTTCCTGCGAAATTACGCAGAGAAAAGTGTTTCAATCCCAAATACACAGCATCTGCTCCAAAATGCAGAGCCGTTTTCATTTTCGCGAAGTTCCCGGCAGGTGCAAGTAATTCAGGTAGCCTCATTTTTGATGTCTCTTCTTTCGCCAATACTGTACCTGATAGCGTCTCACGTTTTCCAGATGTTGGCTGTAATGGCTTGCAAAAACATGGGTCCCGTCATTTCTGGAAACAAAATACAGATAGTTGCTTTTTTCCGGATGAAACACTGCGTACAAGGCGGCTGCACCGGGGTTCGCAATAGGCCCTGGCGGCAATCCGCCATGAACATAGGTATTGTAGGGATCCTCCATGGTAATGTCTGACTTACGAATGTTTCCGTCCCACCTGCCCTGGCGCATCAGGGAATAGATAATTGTTGGATCACAGTCCAGTTTCATATGAATCCTGAGACGGTTCAGAAATACAGAAGCCACAAGGGGGCGTTCCCCTTCCCTGCTGGTTTCTTTCTCCACAAGGGAAGCAAGAATCAGTCTTTCGTATGATGTCAATTGCTGAGATACAGATGAGTTACGAGATGCCGCATTAAAACGTTTTTGAAATTGCCGGACCATCTGCTGAAGAATTTCCCGTTCGGAAGCTTTTTCCCGAAACAGGTAGGTATCCGGAAATAAAAAGCCTTCCAATGTGGGAACTTGCCCGAATTCAGGGGGTACAAGCCCATCTGGCTGATTAAACAAGCGTTGGTAATTTTCTTCCTTTCCAAGATGCTGCGCTGCGAGCAGTGCAAACATTTCATGGCAGGTGAGGCCTTCCGGAAAAGTGAGTCTCAGAAGGCGGTCCCTCCCGGTTGTCAGTTCCATAATCACCTTGTAGAGGGTTGTTTCTCCCTCAAAACGGTAAAAACCAGCTTTGATTTTCCGTTCTACCCGGAAAATGCGGGTCCCGACTTTGAAAGAGAATGGGTTGTTGATTACTTTGTTTCTGAATAGATTCTCAGCAATCTGGCCAATGCTCTCCCCCGTTTTGACTCGAATTGTCTCCGAAACCGGATATTCTTCAAAAAAAACAAACACAAATACAAACCCGGCAATCATCAAAAGACAGATCAGCAATGTTACAAATCCTAAAAAACGTTCTCTCATACCCTCAAGTTTCGTCATTAATTTTCAGAAGGGCCATAAAGGCATCCTGGGGAATCTGGACCTTTCCCACCGATTTCATCCGCTTTTTTCCCGCTTTCTGTTTTTCCAGAAGCTTTCGTTTTCGCGTAATGTCCCCACCATAACACTTTGCGAGAACATTTTTACGCATAGCCTTCACCGTAGTCCGGGCAATAATTTTTCTTCCAATGGCAGCCTGAATTGCCACCTCGTACATTTGACGAGGTATGAGTTCCTTCATTTTTCTCGTCAGTGCCTGTGCACGCACAAATGACTTATCCATATGAACAATAACGGAAAGCGCATCAATGGGATCTCCATTGACCAGAATATCCAGTTTCACCAGTTTTGAAGCCTTGAGCCCGCTAATTGTATAGTCGAACGAAGCATATCCCTTTGACATTGACTTCAATTTATCGTAGAAATCCAGCACAATCTCATTCAAAGGCAGTTCATATTCAATCAGAACCCGATCTTCAGAAACGTATTCAAGCCGCTTTTGAATGCCTCTGCGTTCTTCACAGAGCTTTAAAATGTTTCCAACGAAGTCCGATCGGGTCACAATGGTCGCGGTTACGATTGGTTCTTCAATCTGCCTGATATATTGCGCTTCCGGTATTTTGGAGGGATTGGAAATAAATTCAACAGACCCATCGGTAAATGTGAGTTTGTATTCCACTCCCGGTGCTGTAGAAATCAATTCGAGGCCGTATTCCCGCTCCAGACGCTCCTGAGTAATCTCCATGTGAAGGAGCCCGAGAAATCCACAACGAAATCCAAAACCCAGGGCATCTGATGTTTCAGGTTCATAAATAAAGGCTGAATCGTTGAGGCGAAGCTTCTCCACAGCATCTCTCAAGTCATCGTATTGAGCGTTGTCCGTCGGAAAGAATGAGGAGAAAACAACCGGTTTCATTTCCTGAAAACCAGGGAGAGCCTGCTTAGTCTCTCGCCCAACTTCGGTAATTGTGTCACCGATTTTTGAATCCTGAATGGTCTTGATCCCGGCAATGATATAGCCCACTTCACCGGCAGACAGGGACTTCTGGGGAGTCATCTCAGGCGTGAAAATTCCCACTTCATCAACATCGAAGGTTTTCTCCCTCGCCATCAGCCGTATTTTCATCTTTGCTGAAATGCTTCCTTCAAAAACCCTGACAAGAACAATCACTCCCCGATAGGAATCGAACCAGGAATCAAAAATCAATGCTGACAAAGGCGCATTAACGTCTCCTTGGGGTGCCGGGAAAACTGAAACAATCCCTTCCAGCACATCATCAATCCCTTCACCAGTCTTTGCCGAAACCATACAGGCAGTTTCCGTATCCAGTCCAATCACCTGTTCAATCTGGCTCAGAATACGGTCCGGTTCAGCTGATGGAAGGTCAATTTTGTTCAGTACGGGAAGAATCTCAAGATCATTTTCAATTGCCATGTATGTGTTCGCAAGAGTCTGAGCTTCAACCCCCTGTGAAGCATCAACAACCAGCAACGCGCCTTCACATGCTTTTAGGCTCCTTGACACTTCATAGGAGAAGTCTACGTGACCGGGTGTATCAATCAGATTAAAGATATAATCTTCTCCCTTTCTGGAGTGGTATTTTACTGTCACTGAATGGGCCTTGATGGTAATTCCCCTCTCCCGTTCAAGGTCCATGTCATCCAGAACCTGGGCCTTCATGTCGCGGAGTTTGATAGCTTCAGTTTTTTCAAGAATACGATCCGCAAGGGTCGATTTCCCGTGATCAATATGGGCAATTATTGAGAAATTGCGTATATGTGAAATTGGCATTCATTCCTCCGTCTTCAGGGGCAAACTATATCAGAAAGAATGATGCCGGTCAACGGAGAGAATCCCCCAAAAACCACATAACAATAAATATTATTGCGAGTTACAGCTCTTTATAAAACCGGGGTTAATTTGCTTTTTCGGGTTGTACCTCAATGCATCTGCAGTTTTTGATAGGCAATCCTGAAGCGCATATTTGCATTCATTTCTGAGACAGAAACGCCCTCATCACCGGCCTTCTTAATAACCTTTCTGGCATCTTCGTACGCCTTCAAATCTATAAGAGTAGCAGCAAGCCAGGCATAACCGTCTTTGTTTCTTGGCTGGAGAATAACAGCTCTATAAAAATGAAGGGCCGCCGGTATTTTGTTATTATTTCCCAGCGACAATCTGCCCATATTGATTTCCCGGGAGAATAAGGACCTTCTCTGGCCGAACGGAATATTTCTGACACGTTTTTTGAATTTCTCTATTCTGGGTTCATACCCCGCAAAAACCTTGTGCAAAGCCAAAATCTGGAGCCCCTGTCCTTCTTTTTTGAACACTTTTTCAGGGCCGGGTGTTTCAGTTTCAATTGT
>CBEUWV010000102.1:0-6755 GCA_965546895.1 uncultured bacterium | reverse complement strand
GGACTTTGCCCACGCCGGATACTGATTGTCGTATGCCGCTTCGCTGGTCAGGGCAATGATGGTCACCCCCGCAGCACCCGGGTGGGGAGAAATCAGCCCGGCCACATAGGCTTTTGCTGCCTGTCCGTTGACCTGGCCGGAAAACACGGCCCCCAGTCCATTGGAACCAATGCGCTCATTCTGGGAAAACGGCATCAATCGTACTCCGGTTTTTTCATTCACAATACCTTCCGCACCCCCTGCATCAAGCTCTTGAAGGCTATGGTAGGGATTTGTGGTGACAACAATAAGCCCTTTGTATGCTTTGGAAACCAGCAAGTATCCATCTTCGTTGCTTTGTGCCGTCCAACCGGACGGGACTGTGAACCTTACACCGGCCTGAACATCCGAAATCGTCCGGCCGTTCATCGCGGGGGCGATGGACTGTGCGGGGGCTGCTTGCGGAGTTGGCCTGAAAGAAGAAGTTTGTTTATGAAGCGGATTTGACTGCGGGACATTCTGAGTACCCCGCTGACCGGTTTTACGGAGGGAATAGATGGTTCCGCCGGTTGAAAACTTCATAACGCCGCCTGCCAGCTGCGCGGAAAAAGGAAAAGAATTGCCACTGGCGCTGAATTTCCCCTGCATGGCATTTCCCGATGCCGTAGCAGAAACGGGAAAGCGGCTGCCATTAAACAGAAGGGTACCGGAAAAGTTCTTCCCCGAGCCCTGCAGTGAGAGGGTTACCCCTTCACCGGAAAATGTGCCGCTGAATGGAGACATGGTGCTGCCACCGGCAAGGGGATTACGGGAGGATGGCGGCGCACTGGCTCCGGCCCCGATGCTTCGGGACGAGGTGCCACCGGAAACCCGGGTAAAATAAAGGCTCCTCCCTTTATCACTGTTTTGTTCCATAAGGAAAAAAAGAAGCTTTCCGCCCTCAAAATGAACCTCAAAAAAAGCAGATCCCTTGCTGTCACTGGCGGTCCCTTCCCCGATACCATCTGCCACTTCCCCATTCAGGGAAATGCGGTACCCGTTGCTTCCCAAAAGTTCTCCTGTCAGTGTCCCATTGCTTTGTTGATTCAGCTTCAAGGTGAGCGTACCGTTTCCGCTGTTCATCGAATACGTACCGGAATAATCTGCCGCTTTGACCGCGGATAAAGTTCCAAGTTGGCCAACGACAATCAAAATGAATAGTAGTTTTCTCATAGTATATCCCTCCCAAGGACGAACTTAAATTCACACTTCAGATACTGAGATTTGGATTCAGGGTACCATATTTAAAGGTGACAGGCGCAAAACATTTAATCAAACAGCAACCCGCCCCTCACAAAGAGGACGTTAATACGAAACATAATACAAAAAAACTATTGACAATTTCAAATGACTATTTTAATTTTATATTTGAACACTGCGAGGGAGGAGTGAATGAAAGAAAAATGCGGCAAACCCGGTTCAACACGTGGACGTTTACTGCATGCAGCAAGTCGCATTTTTGCGGAGAAAGGGTTCCGTGATACGACAATAGCGGAAATCTGCAGCAGGGCTAAGGCGAATATTGCTTCTGTAAATTACTACTTCAACGATAAAGAAACGTTGTACAGGGAATCCTGGCGTTATGCCTTTAGAGAGTCTCTTAAAAAATATAGTTTTGATGAACAGGAACATAGGAATGACTCTGCTCAGGATTGGTTACGGGCTTTTTTAAAAACGGTCGTTGTGCGGATAATGGATCCGGATTGTGTCGAGTTTGAAATTGTGGGGCATGAGTTGAGCAGTCCCACCGGTCTTCTGGAGGAAATCCTTGAAGAAGAAATCAATCCGCAGCGGGAACTCATGAAGCAGTTTATCCGCAATATACTGGGACCAGATGTTGACGAAAAGACCGTCCGCTTTTGCCACACCAGCATTATGGGTCAATGTTTTCATTTATTAATGCACAAGAAAGCTTCAAGCAAACCAACGAGCAAATTTGAGTGTTTCCAGTTTGATGAAGTGGATGCCTATCTGGATCACATCGTGAAGTTTTCACTGGCAGGGCTCTCGGCAATAAACGACAAGGTCGGTCACCAGTGATTTTACTTGAATCAAGACAAAAGAAAATGAGGAATTTACATATGAATGCAAATGAAAAGGAAGGAGAACAATCATGCTGAGTAGACTGAAAAATCAATTGTCCGTTGCTGCTCTCATTGCAAGCGCCGCGACAGGTCTTCTAATGGTCGCCTGCGGTCCCCATGGACCCCGTGGTCAAAGGCCAGCACCTGAGGTAAGTGTGACAACAATTCACACTGAACCGGTCGTGCTGACGACGGAACTTCCAGGCCGCACCGCTCCCTATCGAATTTCCGAAATTCGGCCCCAGGTCAGCGGCCTCTTACAGAAACGTCTGTTTACGGAAGGTTCAAACGTTAAGGCCGGCCAGGTGCTCTACCGGATTGACCCGGCACCCTATCAGGCGGCCTATGATCAGGCAAAAGCCGCGGTTGCCATGGCTGAAGCCAATCTTCCCGCACTTCGTTCCCGGGAGGAGCGGTTCAAGGGGCTTGTTGCCATCCATGCAGTGGGGCAACAGGATTATGATGACGCACTGGCGGCCCTGCGACAGGGAGAAGCGCAGCTGCAGGCCAGCAAGGCGGCTATGGAAAGTGCAAAGATTAACTTGTCCTACACACCAATCAAAGCGCCGATTTCGGGCCGCATCGGTCGGTCCAGCGTGACGGAAGGCGCACTGGTTACGGCGTATCAGCCCGTTGCCATGGCTACGATTCAGCAACTGGACCCGATCTATGTTGACGTGCCACAATCAACAACCGAATTGTTGAGGTTGAAGAAGCGCCTTGCTGATGGTCGCCTGGACAAGAACGGCACACAGAATAAAGTCCGCATCATTCTGGAGGATGGCACACAATATCCGTTGGAAGGCATTCTGCAGTTTCGCGATGTATCGGTGGATCCGACCACCGGTTCCGTTATCCTGAGAGTGGTTGTTCCAAACCCAGATGGCGTCCTCCTGCCGGGTATGTTTGTCCGTGCAGTTGTTGAAGAAGGGGCCAAAACAAATGCGATTCTTCTTTCCCAGCAGGCCGTATCCCGGACCCCCAAGGGGGATCCATATGCCATGATCGTGGATGCTGGAGGTAAGGTCGTGCAACGGATGCTGACACTTGATCGTGCCATCGGCAGCAACTGGCTTGTCTCATCCGGTCTGGCTTCCGGTGACCACGTGATCATGGAAGGACTGCAGAAGGTGAGAGCGGGTGCTTCTGTGAAAACCGTTCCTTTCAATAAGGATGCCACAACACGTTCGACACGTGGAAACAAGGCCCAACCAGCTGGCGAATCGAAGTAACGGAGGCCAGTAATGTTATCTAAATTTTTTCTAAATCGCCCTGTTTTCGCCTGGGTTATCGCCATTGTCATGATGGCGGCGGGCGCGTTGGCGATCTACAACCTACCCATATCGCAGTATCCCCCTATCGCACCGCCCTCCATCGCCATTGACTCCTTTTATCCCGGGGCCTCGGCCGAGACCGTGGAAAACACCGTGACCCAGATCATCGAGCAGAAGATGACCGGCCTGGACGACATGCTCTATCTCTCCGGAAGCAGTTCCTCATCCGGTACTTCCCGCCTTGAGCTGACCTTTGCCCCTGGAACCGATCCGGATCTCGCCTGGGCCAAGGTCCAGAACAAGCTCCAGCTCGCCACGGCCAGCCTTCCTGACGTCGTGCAGCGCCAGGGCATTAAGGTCAGCAAGTCCACCCGCAACTATCTGATCATCATTGGATTGATTTCTGAAGACAACAGTATGACCGATCCGGATCTGCAAGACTATGCCCAGTCCAACCTGGAACAGGTATTGTCCCGGGTCCCGGGCGTCGGAGAAGTTCAGAGCTTCGGAACCCAGTATGCAATGCGTGTCTGGCTCAACCCCGACAAACTTACCCAGTACCACTTGACAATGGCGGACGTCGTTCAGCAGCTCAGGGTATACAATGTGGAGGTTTCTGCCGGTCAATTTGGCGGACTGCCTGCCGTGAAAGGACAGCGACTGAATGCTTCCATTATTGTTCAGCATTTACTTCAGACACCGGAACAGTTTGCCGCTATTCCACTTATCACAAACCCGGATGGCTCCGTTGTGCGCATCAGTGACATCGGCCGGACTGAGCTGGGTAGTGAGCGTTACGATATGTCGTCCTATTACAATGGGAAACCCAGCGCAGCAATGGCTGTGCGCCTGGCATCGGGTGCCAATGCGCTGGATACAGCCAATGCTATCAAGCAGAAGTTGAAAGAAATGAGCACCTATTTCCCCCAAGGCATGAAAGTGGTTTATCCATTTGACACCACTCCCTTTACCAAGGTGGCCATTGAAGAAGTCGTCAAGACTTTGTTCGAGGCAGTCTTGCTGGTCTTCCTGATCATGTATCTGTTCATGGGGACGTTCCGGGCCACCCTGATTCCGACCATCGCGGTGCCGGTGGTGCTCCTGGGGACCTTCGGAGTCCTGGGGCTTTTTGGGTTCTCCATCAACATGCTGACCATGTTCGCCATGGTCCTGGCCATCGGTCTTCTCGTAGATGACGCCATTGTCGTGGTTGAGAATGTGGAACGAATCATGAGCGAAGAGGGGCTGTCCCCCAGAGAAGCGGCTGCCAAGTCCATGGAGGAAATCACCAGTGCCCTGATTGGAATTGGGCTGGTGCTGGCTGCCGTGTTCGGTCCGATGGCGTTCTTTCCAGGTTCAACAGGAGTCATCTACCGCCAGTTCTCCATCACCATTGCAGCATCTATGCTGTTGTCGGTCCTGGTAGCATTGATTCTAACCCCGGTCCTGTGTGCCTCACTCCTGAAACCTGTTGCCAAGGGACATGAACCGGCAGACAACGCTGTCTTTTTCTTGCGTCCGTTTTTTCAATGGTTTGACAGGACGTTCTTCCGCATAAGGGACTGGTATGTCAGGCTCGTCGGACGTGTTCTGGCCAGAAAGCTTCGTTACGTGTTCCTGTTTCTGCTAATTGTGGCAGCCATGGGTTACTTGTTTCACCGGATGCCCACTGCCTATCTTCCAGATGAGGATCAGGGGATGCTGATGGTTCAAACCATGCTTCCATCCGGGGCGACCTTGGAGCAAACAGAAAAGGTCATGAACCGGGTCAGAGATTATTTCCTGAATCAGGAAAAAGAGAGCGTGAGCTCCTTTATGGCAATTTCAGGGCATAGCTTTTCCGGAGATGGACAGAACATGGGTCTGGGTTTTGCTAAACTTAAAGACTGGAAGCTACGTGAACGGCCGGATCTGAAAGCCAAAGCAATTGCCGGTAGAGCGATGTACGCATTCTCAAAAATTAAGGGCGCCATGGTATTTGCCTTCCCGCCACCTCCCGTGGTGGAACTGGGTGTGGCTACCGGGTTTGATTTTCAGCTGGAAGACCGTGGTGGTCTGGGCCACCAGGCCCTGATGGCGGCCCAGTACCAACTTCTGGGAATGGCCGCTCAAGACCCGAGGTTGACCGGGGTCCGGCCCAACAATATGGCAGATGTCGCCCAGTACCAGATAGACGTGGACTGGGAAAAAGCGGGTGCACTGGGGATTCCCATTTCCGCTATCCACAGCACCATCTCTGCGGCCTTCGGAAGCGCTTATGTCAATGACTTCATCCAGGGCGGCCGCGTGAAGCGGGTCTACGCTCAAGCCGACGCGGCTTACCGTATGCTCCCGAAAGATTTGAATAAGCTCTATGTTCGAAATACCGCCGGGAAAATGGTTCCTTTTTCATCCTTTGCCACCGGGCACTGGATAACAGGTTCCCCACAATTGAATCGCTACAATGGCTTTCCGTCAGTCGAAATTCAGGGAGAAGCCGCGCCGGGGAGAAGTACTGGTGAGGCCATGAAAGCTATGGAGGAACTTGCATCGAAGTTGCCCAAAGGTATCAGTTTTGACTGGACCGGACTTTCCTATCAGGAAGTGATGGCCAGCTCCCAGGCAGGATTGTTATATCTCTTTTCAATTTTCGTTATCTTCCTGTGCCTGGCAGCCCTGTACGAAAGCTGGCCGATCCCCATCGCAATTCTATTGACTTTGCCGTTGGGAGTCATTGGCGGGATTGTCGCCTCAAGCATCGCAGGGATGCCCAATGATGTCTATTTCCAGATCGGGCTACTCACGATTCTTGGACTGACTACAAAGAATGCCATTCTTATTGTGCAGTTTGCCAGAGCCAGGGTGGATGAAGGCATGGGCTTGATTGAAGCCACCCTTGAGGCATCGAAATTGAGATTGCGGCCCATCATCATGACCTCACTGGCCTTTGGCTTCGGCATTCTCCCTCTTGTTCTTGCGAATGGCGCCGGAGCAGGGGCGGAAAACGCTATCGGAACAGGCGTTCTCGGAGGTATGGTCACTTCGACCTTCCTTGTGATTGTATTTGCCCCACTGTTTTACGTGATCATCTACAAGCTGCTTGGAAAGCGACGCCAACAGGGACAATCTGAACATGTGGAAGAAGTTCCATCAGAGGGATAATAAAATGAAGAAAAATATATTCGAACTATTTGGAGCACTTATATTTCTGGGCAGCTGTACAATGGCCCCGAAATACACACGGCCGGCGGCACCGGTTCCAGAGCAACTGCCGTCAACGGCTGTGCAACAGAAAACAAAAGAAATAAAACCTGCGATCCCTGCCATGGATATGGGGTGGCGGGAATTCTTTCCCGACAAACGTCTTCAGAAAATCATTCAACTTGCCCTTGATAACAAC
>CBEUWV010000101.1:0-6842 GCA_965546895.1 uncultured bacterium | reverse complement strand
ACATTTGGCCAGGTAGATGCCCAGCGCGGGCAAAACCCCGGTCATTCGGTACATGTCCACCGAAAGCTGTTCCTTCCCCCGTGTCAGATGAACTACCGAAAGCTCTTTGAACCCGAATTCAAGAAAGAGCTCCGCGCCCCCGTCAATGTAGCCGTAGAGGTTTTCCGCGCAATAGGTTTTCCGGCTTTCCACCTGCCATCCCGCAGGTGCTGTCACTTTGGGAACTGCCTCTGCTGAAAGCGGCAGAACGACAAGAAACAACAGGAGAAAGAGACTATATTTGTACATATTGAATGGACTCTGCAGTTGTAATGCCCAGTCCAAGTTTCTGAGCATATCTCAGATATTCGGTATAAACCGGGTTTTCATTCACCCGGACTCCCTGTTTCTTTCGTTCCGCCACCATTTCCCGGTGGCATACAGCATCCACGGCGAATGGGTCTGAAGACATATGCAGTGTATTGTATTCTCTTGCAAATTTTGCGACCGGCATGGGCCCGCCGTCAAACTGGCCCCTGAGCCCATCCGTTATATTCAGTACCAGCTTGTTCCGGATGCAGGGAAAGGCCAGGACCTCTGTGCAGACGTTAAAAAACAATGGCTTATGCAAGCGTCCGGTGTTGCAGATGCTGCCGTATCCAAGATTCTTTGTCGCCATGGAAATGCCGTTTCCGGTATTCTTGAACACCGGAATATTGATGATTTTGGTCAATTCCCTCGTCAGCAGCTTCCCGAAGTATGAATACTTTCCGTTGAAAACATGCTGATTGAGGTAGGGTTTTGTTTTTGGTCCATCCACATCTGCAAAGTAGAAAACGTCTTTATCGAAGTTTTTCTCACTTATGTGGTGCCCTTCCGGTGTCAGCCATCGGCTGTTGTCCCGTTTCCCCTCTGCCGCAGCCTCGTCCATTGTCTGCAGACCCGCAATGCGGACACCGGGAAATCGTTCATCAGTAAATCCGGCGTCTTTCAGCATATAGTCAAACCGGTCCCAGATCACAATCTGTTTCCGGGGGATCCCCCCTGCTTCCAGCCAGGCAATCACGGCATCCACCACTTCCAGGCGGGTTGCGATCAGCCCCGGCCCCACAGGATTCACCTTGATTCCGACCACATCGCTCTTTTCAAAAAATAGCGGAAATGCTTCGGCGGAGCTCTTCCCGGTGAGGCTGGTCAGACCTCTGCGAAACATTGCATCCACGACTTTACCGTTCACTTTCCCGTCTTTCATGGCCCTTTCGTCCTTCACCCGGACCGCTTTCCCCGGGAAGGGCCCCGGAATGGACCATTTTGTCTTCTTTGCTTTCATCGCTTTGTCAATGTTGGTCATGGGTCTGGCCGGGACCTTGCGTCCGGTTTGATCCTTCGCCCAAGCCAATGGCGTACCCAACAACAGCCCGGTGGCTGCAGCCAGTCCGATAAATTCACGGCGATTGACACCCATGTCCTTGTCCAGTGACTTATATCCGGCCTTTTCCATGAGACCCTCCGTTGCCGCCGGTTCAGCCCGACAGCCTTTTTGATGAAATGCATTTGATTTTACCATATCACTGCCGGGTTTCGGACACCTGTCAAGCCATCTAAAAATCTTACCGAACGGTCCATTGTCGAGACATTTAATTTCTCAGTAATGACCCAGTTTCCCCAGAGTTACAGAAGCTGCAGTTGAAAACGGATCCTGTCCCGGATTTAACAGAGATACCAACCTGCGTCAGGACAAGGCAAGCATCCAGGCGGCCTATCGAAGGCACGTCCCTATGCTCACCCGCAACACCCGCTCTTATGATAAAATCCAGTCGAACACCGGGAAATGGGGGGATAGATGTTTAAGTGTGATACCCGAATCCGGGTACGATACGGGGAAACGGATCAGATGGGCGTGGCGCATCATGGCGCCATCGTGAATTGGCTGGAAGTCGCGCGGGTGGACTGGTGCCGTGGCGCTGGTGTTCCCTATCGTGAGGTGGAAGCTGCGGGATACAATATGGCGGTAGCGGAACTGACCATACGCTATTTGAATCCCATCTTTTTTGACGAGGAAATTTCCATAGAAACAACAGCGGATAAATTTACAGCACGACTGGTACGGTTTCAGTACAGAATTCTCAATTCAAAAAAGGAGCTGGCAGCTGTGGGTACCACGCGTCACCTGGTGGTGGGAAAAACCCTTGTTCGAACGTCCCTCTCTCCGGAACTGATGAAAAGATTTCGCAAGGCATTGGAGCAGGATGCTTAAGTTTGGGACTGCCGGGATACCAAATGGAACAAAATCCTACGAAAAGGGGATTGAATTGTTGAGAAGTCGGGGACTGGATGCCCTTGAAGTGGAATTTGTTTACGGTGTCAGAATGTCAGATACCCGGGCAAGAGAAGTGGGACAATTTGCACTGGAGAATGGGATTACCCTGACATGTCATGGCCCGTACTATATCAATCTTAACGCGATGGAACCTGAAAAACTGGAAGCCAGTATCCGGCGTGTGAAACGGACGATTCAGGCAGGCCGTGCCATGGGGGCTTTTTCCGTGACTTTTCATGCCGGATTTTACCTGAAGCAGGACCCAAAACAAGTGTTGACAGTGATTCGGCAACGGCTCCTGGAAATAATGGCAGATGAAGGTGGACCGGGAATGCCGCAGGTCGCACCGGAAACAACGGGCAAAGAATCTCAATTCGGCTCCCTGACCGAGCTCCTTCAGATTGCGAAGGGGCAGGAAAACATGTCGGTCTGTGTGGATTTTGCTCATCTTCATGCACGCTCAGTGGGACGGTATAATTCCGCGAAAGAAACGGAGTTTGTTCTGGAAAAGGTCGTGAAGGCCCTGGGAGAGGGTGCCCTCTCCCGCATGCATTTTCACATAGCAGGAATCGCTTATGGGCCAAAAGGCGAATTGCACCATTTGGACCTGACGGATTCAGACCTCAATTATCCTGAAATTCTAAAGGTTTTGAAAATGTGGAATGTGAGCGGTGTGGTAATCTGTGAAAGTCCAAATCTTCAGGACGACGCCTGTTTGTTGAAAGAAACTTACAGCCGGTATTGAAACAAAGGAAACGGGGAAACGTATTTATGGATGTGACTGAAGAACTTCAGGTCATAGACGCGGTGCTGAAAGGTGACGTGGATCGGTTCGAGGTGCTGGTGACCCGGTACCAGAAGCCGATCATCAACTTTGTCTTTCGCATGGTGGGAAACTACGAGGATGCCACGGAGCTTGCGCAGGACGTTTTCATCAAGAGCTACGTTTCACTTTCCAGTTTCAACCGTCAGTACCGTTTTTCGACCTGGTTATTCAGAATTGCCACCAACCGTGCGATTGATTTTCTTCGCAAACGGAAGGTGGCGGTGGTTTCCATGGAGGGCGACTATGAAGACTACACACCCCAGTACAGGTCCAATGGCAGCTCGCCATTGGAAACACTGGAAGATGGGCGTCTTAAAATGCTGCTGGGGGATGCCGTCCAGCAGTTGCCGATGGAATACCGGGAGGTCATTGTGCTTTATCACGTGAACGAAGCCAGTTACGAAGAAATATCGGAGATTACGAGTCTGCCCCTTGGAACGGTCAAAAATCGGATTTTCCGAGCTAGAAAAATGTTGAAAAAAATCCTGGAAGGTGAAATATGAAAGAATGTAAAGGCTTGACAAGCTACCTGTCAGATACGATGGAATCAGACACGAAGACGCGTTTTGAGGCCCATCTGAAGGGTTGTGAAAAGTGCAGTGCTGCTGTGAGAGAGGACCTGGCCCTTTCCTCGGCCCTTTCTGAAGTCCCAAGGGTAAACGCACCGGCGCAGTTCGTATCAGCTGTGATGCGGGAAGTGACAATTATGAGACAGTCACGCTTTGCCTGGGGTGTATATGGTGTTGCTGTCTTGTTGGTGGCTGCTCTAACCGGAGTTCTCCTAGGTGGCAACGTGTCTAATGTGGCCGGACAGGCCACTGCAGTGGTTCGTTCTCTGGCCGATTTTGGAACATCCCTCTACACCGTTGTGCACAATATTTCAGCCGTGCTCTTTGGTGCACTGCCATTGGGACGAATGGCCCCGGCTATCGCAGGGAGTGCGTTCCTGGCACTTTGCTTCATTTTCTATAAGACGGCTTTTGGCGTTTCGACGGGACGGAGATAAAAATGACACCGGTCTTTTTAAGACGGACATTCATTGCCTTTTTGGTGCTGGGGATTGCTCTGGCCTCTTCCATGTCGGCCCATGCCTCTTCGGTCAAGGAGTTCTACTTCTATCCCGCCGGGCCGGTTATTGTGAAAAAGGGATCTACCGGTGACATGCTAGTCATCGGCGGTGATGTTCAAATAAGCGGTAAATTGACCGGGAATGTATCAGTTGTTGGAGGAGACGTCATCCTTTCTTCAGGCACAATCACAGGTGATGTCGTGGTCGTTGGGGGAGAACTTTTTGCGGATGACACATCTCACGTAGCAGGAACATCCGTTGTCTTGGCAAGTGTATTGAAGCGCAATCACACTGCACTTCTTCTGATTTCAACACTGTTCTGGCTCCTTGCCATTGGATTCGGGTTCTATTTTTTCCCGGAACATATCCGGGAGAATTCCTTCGAATTTGCAGATGACTTTGTTCGTGCCATACTGCTTGGAATCTACACCGCGGCCACCCTCGTTATTCTATCCATCCTTTCATTTATCCTGATCCAGGTTGTAGTGGGAGTTTTTCTACTGATTGCGGTGGCTATATTCGGCATTGCTCTATACCTGTTCTCGGTCCTGACCGTGTTCCAGTTTCTTGGGGAGCTGATATGGAAGCGGATCCTCAACAAACCAGTTCCGGGACTGGTACAAATGGTCACAGGGCTTGCAATCTATGAAGCAATGGCATGGCTCGGGTTTGTCGGTGTAGTCAGTACCCTGATTCTTGTTCTGGGTACTATGGGGGCCAGCCTCATGTCCCGTTTTGGCACATTCAAACCCTGGTTTGGTGCAAACCGCTACTGGGGGCAGGGATAGAGCCAATCAACGGCTGATGAGTGTTCAATTTTACATGCCGGATGTTGAATACGAATAATGAAAACAGAACAGGTAGATAACACAAAACGTTAATTTAACTTAACTTTTAACGCTCTAACTTTCAAATCAAAAGACCCGTCAGGGGACGACGGGTCTTTCTGGTGCTTCCTCCGGGTGTGAAACTTACTTTGATTTGACGTTGATGGAAATCTTCTTGGGTTTGGTTTCTTCCCGTTTTGGGAGCGCCAGTTCCAGGATGCCGTTCTTGAAATTCGCGTTAATTTTGCTTACGTCCACAGTATTGGGCAGTTGAAAAGACCGGTAGAAAGAGCCGTACTGCCGTTCAACCCGGTGATAGTTTTCCCGCTTCTCTTCGTTTTCAAACTGCCGCTCTCCCTTGATGGTCAAGGTATTGTTTTCGACACTCACATCAATGTCCTTTTCCGTCATGCCCGGCAGGTCTGCTTTGATTTCGATAGCATTTTCGGACTCATACACATCAACTGCGGGTGTCCAGGAACCGGTAATCTGATTGTCTGCATTAAAACCGCTCATTTCTTCAAACATCCGGTTCAGCCGGTCGCTCAGTCCCATCATTTCCCGAATTGGGTTATACCTGATGATTGCCATGGTCTCGTCCTCCTTCATCTTTTTTCTACACTGACAATATAGGCCAAATGGAGTATTTGTCAAGTAATCTGCATAAATTATTTTAGATTTCTTTATAACGCTTCGTAAAGTAAAGAAAAATTAAGGGATTTTTAAGGAGAAAAATCGGAAAAAATCCACACTCGGGGGTATAATGGGAAAAAACAAAGGAGGAAATTATGATTTTTTTTCTGATAACCGGGGCAAGCCGGGGGATCGGCCGGGCCGTTGTGAAGGAACTGGACTCCCTTTACGGGGAAGGTGCGGCATACCTGCTGGTAGCAAGAAATGAGGCGGCGCTGCGTTCCCTGAAGGGTGAAATTAAGGGGGAATCACAGATACTTGCAGCGGACCTTGGCCAGCCGGTTTCTACGGCTCAGACAGTGGCGGAGATTCTTTCAGAAATCAATGCGAGCAAATACGAAAGATTGGTACTGATCAACAATGCCGGAATATTGGCGCCGGTTGGGAAGATTGGTACCCTGATGAACGATGAACTTGAAGAGATCATTCAGGTAAACCTGACAACTCCCATGGTGTTGATGAACATTTTTCTCCGGTGGGCCGACAAATCCTCCAACCCGAAACTCATTGTCAACGTTTCTTCCGGCGCTGCGCGGTTTCCCATTGTGTCTTGGGGGGGCTACTGCGCATCCAAGGCGGGTCTTGATATGTTTTCCCGGGCAATCGCAGAGGAAAAGCGCCCGGACCTCCGGGTCATTTCCGTGGCGCCGGGGATTATTGAGACTGATATGCAGCGGAGTATCCGGGATTTAACGCCGGATCAGTTCCCCCTTGTGGACACCTTTGCGAACTACAAAGCTACCGGCTCATTGAAGTCCCCGGAACAAACAGCAGAGGAAATCGTGAAGATCATTGAGAATCCCTCTGACTTTGAGGTAATCGCCTCGTTGTGAGAGAGTGGGCGTGAAGCGTTGTGGGGCGGTTGGAGAAATTAAGAGACTGCTTCGGCCCGTGGCACATTCCCTCCCCGGACTGGAGCTGTGGAATTGTAGATTTCTATCCGGAAAAGTGAAGGCCTAGCTGCTTCGCAGGCCACCAGTGGTTATTTGCCAATTCCAATTCTCAATCTTTTTCCCTGGGATTATGGATCGAAATTGTGTGATCAGGTTTAATCGTAATGGTAACGTATCCACCTTCTCCATTGGTAACGTAGCCATCTACAATTCCCTCAATTTGTCTGCCACCGCT
>CBEUWV010000100.1:0-6870 GCA_965546895.1 uncultured bacterium | reverse complement strand
ATGGGAATGTTGTCATTTGTGCCATCCCCATCAACATCCAGGCCGGTAACAGCTGTGGACCCGTCCCGGGCATTGGACCGAATCACCGTGTATTTTTCAAAATGATAATCCGCACCGTCCTTCGGGTTTCCAGGGTCCACACTGGTGTTGCTGAATACAATCCGGCTCAAAACAGTCGCGCCCTGTGTAAATGTAACGGTACGAGTAGCTGTGTTGTAAGCCACCGTAATGTCTCCGTTCTGTATAATCGCCTCACTGCGGGACCGGGAAAAAGCGTCGTAGAAATCAGACAGGCCCTGTTTTACCCGGGTTGCCCGCATGGCGGTGCGGTAGGAAAATGCCGCAACCGCCATGACGATGGCCAGAATCGCAATCACCACGAGGAGTTCAATGAGCGAATAGCCCTTTTCCTTTCGACATTTGCTCATTTTGTATACCATCCGCCGCTCTTTCCCAGCGTCTGGGCGTCCACATCCTGGCTGGCAGAACCGGTACCAAGACCCTCGCCCTGGGCATTCACAACGCGGACCGGGCCACTGGGAGTATTGAGCCAGATATCTCCGGCTTCGCTCTCAAACGGGCTCCCCGGCTTTCCTTCACCCACAAGGTTGGCGCCATTGTTGTCCCCTTCCTCATCGGCAATGAACATGGACGCCAGTCCGAAAATATAGAGGTTGGACTCACCCAGCGAGCAGAAGTTCCCCTGCTGGGGATATCGGTACGTCAGGTAGAGAGTGGTGGTATAGGCCAGCTGGTTCAGGGTGTAGCCGGTAATAATCGGGCTGGTAAACAGGGTTTCCCGTACCGGTAGCTGGTAGAAGTATCCCTTGTCATCCGGGCCCATGACGTCGTCCCGACCAACTACAGTGTTTACACCGTTAGCGGATTCAAACGCATTCATATCCACCAAATCTGCAGAGGTGTAAACCGGGGCCGGATGCACGTCATAGCCGGCATCGTCTTTTACTGTGTAAAGCACCGAATCGTCCACCACACTGCCGCCGGCTTCTGAACCCATCTCTCCGGTGGAAATCCAGACCGCTCCATTGGAATCCAGCAGTAATGCCGGGGTGTCAAAAATGGTGGTCCCGTACATAGATTGAAAAATCTTGTCCAAATGGCTGCTGCTCAACGAACCAACACCGTTGGGGTTCGGAACATAGCGCCACAATCCACCGCTTGTATCTCCAAAATAGATGGCATACACAGTATTGTCTCCTCCAACCAGTGCGCCGGGTGAACACATGATACTTCGGCCGGAGGCGATAGATTTTTCATCCAGCTTGTCCCCGTTGCTTAAATTCACCGCGTACAGGGTGCTGCCGCTGCCGCCAAAACCTGCGTAACCGGAACCGAAGTAACCAACAAAGTTGTCTTTATCGTAGCGGGTATAAGACGGCGTGGACCAGGTTTCCCCCATGTCACTGAATTGTGAACTGGACGCTGTAGACCAGAGATAGAGATTGCTCCCGTTGTCAATGGTGTACGCCAGGGAAATCCTGGATGGATTATCCATGGCATTGTTCGGCGTAACCGAGTCGTTTCCAGGATAAAAATTTCCATCACCGTCAAATCCGGTGATTTCCGGCTCTGTTACATTCAGGGTTGTATACGCATTGCCGCCGCCACCCTCGCCGATGGACAGAATCGTCATCCAATTTCCCTGACCATCCTTGATATCGGTGTAGCGCGAAGAGCTGGCCAGATAATAGTAATGCGGTTTCCGGCCCAAGGAGTCTGTACTGCTACCTTTGGGGTCAGGCTGACCCGACAGGTCGCCGGTCAATTTGTACTCGTTGAATATATTCACCAACCTGGGAAAGATATCGTAGGGGATAAATGCCCACATTTCATCACCGGTATGGGCATCGAGGCAATGGAGCATCCCATCGTTGGCTCCGATATAGATGACCTTTTGTCTGGTTTTGTAAGTGTTTACAAACGTTTTGTAGGTATCATCCGGATAAAAAGAATCCGGCGCACCGATAACAGCCGGCGTAGAAAAGGTGGAGTCCCCCATGGTCTTGGTCTGGAGGAAATCGATAAACTGGACGGCTTCCGCGTTTGTCTGAATCCCGGTTTGTCCCATTACGAAGTTGATCAGCTGGGAAGAGGGAAAGTAGCGATGTGCTTTATGATTATAAGAATACTGGTTCAGGTACACAAGTGAACTGCCATTGCTTGCCGAACTTGGCGTCACAATGCAGCGAAAAGATTCCCGGAACGGGACTTTCGCTGCCGCGCTCCCCGCGTAATTGGCTTCCGTATCATCCGGTGTGGTGTACACCTTGATGTGGTCGATTCGTTCATCAATGGTTCCCCGGTGGGGAACCGGTTCCGGTGCCAGGGGCTGTCCCTGGGCATCCCGGAGAATTTCGCTCCAATCGGACACATCCCAGATGGGCCGATACTGATTGTTGCCAAGGAGTGTGCCGTCCGGTTTCAGAATGCCAAAAGTCTTGAGGTGGCCCTTGAAGCCGTCCCCGTTGGAGTAGGTGAAAAAACTCTGAATAATTCCGTCTTCCACCCTGTCCTGCCAGACAAGATATGGATCACCGTTGCTGTCCTTCTTATTCTGCAGGTCCGGGTCCAGTTTCACCGGGATCACCTGTGTTTCCCCGGTAAAGGTCTGGGTGCTGGCGCTGGCGATTGCATCCTTAAATACCTGGAGTAGGGAATCCGCGTCATCCGGCATGTAGGCCTGGTTTCCATCCATGTTCGGGTTCCCGTCTGTATGGCCGGCATTGGCATAGGCGTTCAATTTTGATGAGTTTGTGCCCATGGCGAAACCGATAATGTAGGACGGGGTCGGGATAAAGTCGTCGCTGTTAATAGTACCGTCCCCATTCAGGTCTTTGTTAACCGTATGCATGCGGTAGATATCATCAATTTTGCCTGTGATATACGACGTGGAGCACTCCCCTCTTGTGCAGTATCCATCTGTAAGGTATATAACGGAATAGTTCCGGCACTCACCGGAGGGGTCCCCGTTGATGATGGGTCCCAGGTCATTTTTGATGTCCCGGAAAGTGCCCCCGATGGGGGTCCATGTGACCGCGAAAATGTCCTTTGGTTTCGGATTGGCACCGGCACTCCACTGACCGGCATTGGACTGGTTAACGCTCATGTCCACCCAGTCCAGAATATCGGCGCGATTGTCCATGGTGGCCATGGGATCAGAAGGGAAGCCCTCCAGGATTTCCGAGCCGAAATAGGCAGAGTCAGAACTGCTGGCATAGTAGCTGTAAATGCTGTGAGAAGTATGATCCGGGAGCTGTTCATTGTGCTCATTATGCCAATACGTTTTGTATGCGCCGAAGGCAAAGCGGGCATTCTTTGCCCGCTGGAACACACCCTGGAGCACGGACTTCATCACCGTGAACTTGGACAATACGGGATCCATCCCCAGCTTGATGGCCCGGGCATACAGCTTATGCGAGTTGGTGCTGGTAATCTGGACCGTCCAGGTGCCGTTCTTTTCCAGGCCCCGAAAGTATTTCTCACTCTCTGGTACCGCGGAATCATTCACATTGCCGCCCCCCAGGGCCAGCCGGAAAAACTTGTGCCGAAGGGTGTACTTCTTGCTATTTTTCCAGACGGTGTCTTCGCTCCAGGAACTGTTGTAGACCACGGACGGGAGGGTCTGCGCATATTTCCCGGTAATCACATCCATCACCTCCACCTCCCGCCCCGAGGGATGGATGATCTTCATGGAGGTGATGTACTGAAGGGCGTCCACGCCATCTTCGACATCATCAAAGCAGATGTCCAGCGAGACAAAGGAAACCTTGCCGGTAGCTGACACCGGGATGGAAAATGTGGTGGTCCGGTTGTGCAGCCGGCTGGCTGATTTCATGGCTTTGTTGTACTTCACCAGGCCGTATTCCGTGGGCTCGTTGTAGGCCCACATGGAGCCGAAGCGACTTGTGTAGTTCACGTAGATCCTGCCGTGGTAGGTTGACACCCCGCTCAGCCCCGGGAAAACCGAGCTGAGATAGGCGTACGAGCGAATCGACCGGTTGTTGGTATCCCCATTCATGGACCCGGAGTTATCCACCACCACCAGAATATTAGGTGGAACGTCCCGCTTGAACACATCCATGGGGTCGTAAATTTTTTCGCCCGCCATGGCAGTGACCGCCAGCCCCACAATCAGAAACATCAGAATTGTCTTTATTTCTTTTCTCATATCGTTCTCCTTTTACCTCAGTTTCCCCAGCCCACCGGAGTTGCTCCCCCGGATATGTTGGATCGGGTTCCGCCGGCCGCGCCGCCCTTCTGGGACGGGTTTCGACCGCCACCGCTATTCAAATCAGTCCGAATCAATATCCGAACCAGACGGGATGCCACGATCTGGGTTCCCTGGCGGATAATGCCCCGGGACTCCACAAACACCGAATTGTCCTGGTTCTTGGAAAAATCAATGGTGGGCATGGCATTGCATTCTGCGCCGGTAGCTGAGGACCCGCCATTGTTCAATTCCCGGCAATTGAGCATCACGCCGTTCATCTGCTGAATCCGGGCATCGCTGCCAGCAGCAGTGTTGGCCAGAATATCCTTGATCTTCTGTACATTCAGATAATCGCCCTGGAGGTAGTCTCCCGACACTGGTTCATTGCAGACCAGATCGTTGTCAATAATCCGCACGTACCACTCCCCGGTCAACGTCTGGCCGTCTGGAAGTGTAATGGGCATTGTTCCCTTGTACTGGGGATAGGTGCCGTAATAGTTTCCGTAAACACCAGCAGCACCGGTAATCTGGCCGTAATCATTGAAATTCGGATCATACAGGGTGTTGGGATTTGCCGGATCATAAAAGAGCTGAGCCGTAACGCTGGCAAAGTTCAGAATCTGGCTCCTGGCCCGCTCAAACCCGGCCTCCGCCACGTTGAAGGCGTTTTCCTGGAGTTTATAATTGGAGCTGACCCTTGACCCCACCCGAGACGAATTCAAAAGCGATATGGCAATTACCGCACTGATCATCAGGATCAGGATGGTGGTGATGAGCACCGCGCCCCCTCTTTCACTGTTTTTTTTCATAGTTTACCTCTCTTCCCGTCAGTTCAGCCGATTTCGAAGCTGAATCGTAAAAGAATACATCCGGCGCCGTACATTGTCCGGCGCACCGGCATATGTAACACCGTCATCCGGGTCAATGTCCGGCCGCTGTACATTATTGACGAAGCGTTCTGTACGCTGGGAACGTGCCAGGATGTAGCAACGAAGCACCAGCGCCCGATTGATGTCGGGAGTGTTTGTGGCTGAATCATAGGTCCAGCTCCAGTTGTCAACAATATTATCTGGGGTGACACTGGTATCGTAGCCGACCTGAATCTGGAAATCCTCCACATTGTCGAGAAGCGGAAGTGCCGCCGTATTGGTTGACGCGGTAGGATTCTGCAAATCAAAAACACCGTCCGCCATCCGAAGCACCCTGTTGGTATCCACAAAGAATGTCAATGTACTCATGGCGCTCTGGTCAATCATCATGGCGAGACCACCGGTATAATCGGCCCCAAGGCCACTCGGGGTATTGTAGATGGAGAGACCCGGGGAAAAATTTACCTTCGTGTCATTTCCGGTCCCGCTGCCGCCGAGGGCGGGCACGTCGTTGGCCTGGGTGATTTCCACCAGGGCATAATTGTTGATACCGGGCTTCCACACCAACAGCAGGTTCCCCACCGAGGTATTCTCGTTCGGGTTGGAATTGCCGTCCACGTAGTTGGGCTGTTCCAACCGGACAATCTTGGACGAGCCCTTGTAGCTCCGGATGATGATGGGATCTCCCACATTACCGTACATTCGAATCTGGATGGCATCGGCACCGTTCAGATAGCGGGTAGCGCTGACTGTGGCCGCATTGTTCAAAAAAACCATGGGCGGGATGGGGACATCTGCGGGTACGCCACTTCCCGCGTTGGCCAGCTTTTCCTTCAGAAAACTGGTTACAGCCTTGGCATTAAACTGCATCTGACTGATTTCCTGCTGGGAGGAAAAAACGTTAATCGAGCTCATGAAGGCAGAATAGATACCAGCCATTATAATTCCCCCGACGACAACCGCTACCAGGAGTTCCGTAAGGCTGAAACCTTTCTCGGTTCGTTTGATCATACTTTCCTCCTCACGGCGTAATGATGGCATCTGACGACACCATTCGATTTGCCCCGGTCCGGGCCTCAACCCATGTAACTGTGACCTGAACCTGGCAGGGATTACCGGTTCCCGGATTGGACGGTGTACAGGTCCATGTCCGGTTGAAGATAAAATTGGCAGCGTCCGGTGGGTTCGTATAGTCCGCCGCAGTCCGTCCCAGCGTGTCCAATGGCCCGTCGTTTCCATTCACGAGGCCGGCTGAACCCACAGCGTGGAGGTCTTCAATCTGCTGCTGGACCAGCGAAGTGGCCACCGTAAAATTGTAATTGCTCTGGGTTGAACGGATTGAAACCAGTTGCGCACCGGCCAGTGCAATGAGGCCGATGGAAAAAATAGTCGCCGCAATCAGGACTTCAATCAGTGAAAACCCCTTTTCTTTATCCATATCCCCTCCCTCGAATTTTATTTCCATTCCTTTATATATGCAAAAAATATACCGGCTTTTGCCGGCATATTCTGAACGTTTTAGGTAAGTTTTACCCACACTTTCACCGTTTAATGACGGAAACGGCCTGCGGCCGGATGGTGGATGGTTGAAAAAGAGAAGTTTAAGTCTGAGTCTGAGTTTAAGTTAAGAATGGGAATTGGCTCTTTATTCGTTGCGTTCTTTGCGTTCTTTGCGAGAAAACATCTCTTCTTCTTTCTGACCTTTGTGCCTTGGAGCCTTTGTGTTGAGTCTCGCTTTGCTCGACCGTGATTTGTGATTCGTGACTTGTG
>CBEUWV010000099.1:0-6873 GCA_965546895.1 uncultured bacterium | reverse complement strand
GGTTCATTCTTTTCTTTCTTTGTCTTACTATCCGAGGCCTTAACCGTCTCTTTCTTTTTCTGCGCAGTCTTTTCCTTGTTTTCTGTGCTTTTCTTTTCAGTTTCCTTCTTCGCCGTCTTCTTAGCCGTGGAAGAGTTTTTTTCGGAAGTCGCTGCCTTTTTTCCCGTTGCTTTTTTTCCAGGTTTCGATACCATATCCTTCTTCACAACTAAAATCATTTCTTTTGTCAGGACGCTCATATGAGATTTGATTTCAAATCCCTTTCCCTGAAGGAAAGACACTATATCCTTGCTGTTAAGTGACAATTCCTTCGCCAATTCATGAACCCGGGTTCCAGACATTATTTTGCCCCCCCTTCCAGAAACTTCTTCGCTTTGATAAGAAGCCTCTCAGCAGATTTCTGGCCGAACCCGGACACATCACTTAACTCCTCAACTGTGGCGGAAGCAATTGTTTCCACGGAGGTATATCCGGAAGCAGCAAGCTTGGCTTCCGTCTTCACCCCTATGCCAGGCATATCGCTGACGGGAGTTCCATCAGCCGCATCCCGTACGGGTCCGGCAAGGTCATCTTCGTGGCCTCCCATTTGCGCCATGATTTCGTTCTTTTTATCTGCTTCCTTTTTCACATCAATTGTCCACCCCACCAGCTTACTGGCCAGCCGAACGTTCTGCCCATGTGTACCAATTGCCAGGCTGTATTGTTCCTCTGAAACAATGGCTTCCAGTCGTTTTTCGTCCCTGTCCGCAATTGACATTCTCAGAACCTTGGCAGGGCTCATTGCGTTCATGGCAAAGTGCTCAATATCGTCTTCAAACTTGATAACGTCGATTTTCTCGCCCCTCAGTTCTTTGAGCACGGCCTTAATTCTGGACCCTCCGACACCAACGCAGGCCCCGATGGGGTCCACATCGTTTTCATTTGAAAAGACCGCAATCTTTGAACGGTCTCCCGGTTCCCGGACAATGTTCCGGATCATTACAGTTCCGTCATACACCTCCGGCACTTCCATTTCAAAGAGTTTTATCAAAAGCTTCGGGTCTGTTCTCGACAGTTCGACCTGAACATCACCTGTTTTCTGAATGTCAACAATGACTGCACGAATTCTGTCCCCCGCATTATAGCGTTCTCTGGGCAACATATTTTCGCGACGGATTACTCCCTCCGTCTTTCCCATATCCACAATGATGCTGCCCCGTTCAAAACGACGGACAGTTACATTTACTACCTCATTGATTCTGTCTTCAAATTCCTTATAAATGTTGAATCGTTCAAACTCACGGACCTTCTGGACAATTACCTGCTTGGCAGCGTTGGCCGCAATGCGCCCCATCTCAGACTTGTTCTTCGGGAAACGCATCCTGTCTCCAACAGAAACAGAGTCGTCAAGTTTGACGGCGTCCTCCAGAGAAATCTCAATTAACGAATCTTCCACTTCTTCCACCACAGTCTTCACCGCGGCAATGTCAATCGTCCCGGTTTCTTCATTTATATCGACCTCAAATTCTCCTTCATTCCGATAGAATTTGGCGGCCGCATTGGCCATTGCGTCCTTCAACATCTCAAGGATAACCTCTTCCTCAATATTTTTTTCATGCGCAAGCTGATGAATTGCGCTGAGAAGAACCCTGGCCGATGGTTCTGTTGTGTCTTTCGCCATAATTTACCCTCTCTATTCCTTATTTTAAGTATTTACAAATCTATTTCACGAACGAGATTTGCCCGTGCAATGTCACGGAACGACACTTCCACAGTATCCCCGTCACATTCCACAATAACATGATCACCGGACTCATCCAGGCCCTTCAGCACCCCCTTGAGTTTGCGGTGTCCATTGACTGCCCGGCGCAGCTTGATGTGAATATTTTCGCCCGCAAATCTCGCATAATCATGAGGCTTTCCCATAATTCGGTCAATTCCGGGGGAGGAAACTTCAAGCGTATATGCCTGGGGAATCACATCCTCCACATCCAGTTCCACAGCCAACTGACGGCTTAATTTTGTGCAATCACTGATTGTCACACCGCCTTCCCGGTCAATATAGAGACGCAGAAACCACTTTTTTCCTTCCGGTACAAACTCGGCGTGGACCAGTTCCAGCCCATCTGAAGCTGCAATTTCTTCCGCCAGTTCGACTACCCTGTCCAGGATTGCCATAGTCTCAAACTCCTCCCCTTAAGCAAAAAAAAGTGGGCAATGCCCACCTTTCTCAAAGTTAGCTCTTTCAGGCACGGATATTATTTCACTTTTGAGGCTTCTGTTCAAGGTTTTTCTGGACCAAAAAAGGAGATGTTTCTGTGTTCTGTGCGGAAAGGGAGGGGGAAGTGATGAGTGATGAGTGATGCGTGAAAATTCAGTGAATTGGCCGCATCTGTCTTTTGTACCCATCATCCATCACTCATCACGCACCAGAACACAGGCGCTGAAGGAAAACTGAACACTTCTTCACTGTTTCTGTGCCTGCTTCAAAAATTGAGCGCGCGGAACGTGCCTCTTTGCGATAGAATAGAACCGTAAAGCAAAAAAGGAGAGATGTCTGATGAATTGGGAAATTCAACTTGAGAAACTCGTTCGGACTGAAACAGAAATCGACGCAAGAGACGTCTGGAATACATCCGCAGACTACATTCCCTTCAATTATCGATTTGAGCATACAAAGAGTGTCGTGAACACCGCCCGCTACCTGCAACGCCATGAAGGGGGAAACTACCGCGTAATTGTCGCGGCAGCCTGGCTTCATGACATTGCCAAACGTTTTGGCATGAAAGATGAACCGGGACCCCATCATGGAATATTAAGCGCGGCAAGATCAACTGAAATTCTCAATACACTTGATTTTTCCGTTGAAGAAGTGGAATGCATACATGAAGCAATTGAACATCACGTGGGACTCTTTGAGGATGAGATCAAACGATCCCTTGAAGCGGACATCATCTGGGATGCGGATAAACTGACAAAAGTAGGGGCAGTTTCCATAGGCCACGCTTTTTCCATCGCCCCTGCCTTCGGCCAGGTTACTACTGAGGGAATGATCCAGCGTGGCCGAAACTGGCTTCAGGTTGTGGAGAAGACTGTCAGTGCATTTAAAACCGAAACGGCGCGGAAAATTGGCAGGGACCGCATGGCCTTTCTAACCGCCTTCTACGACAGACTTGACAGAGAGTACGAAATGGAGGATGAAGATGCTTCTGGCAATTGACATCGGGAATACAAATACAACCCTGGGGATTTTCAGGGAAAATTCCCTCGTCTTCAACTTCCGTCTGACCACGCGCATCGGCCAGACCCTGGACGAGTATGGAATTTTCGTGCGTAACCTCCTTTCCCTGGCCGGAATTCAGCGGGAAACCCTGTCCGGAATGGTTGTGGCCAGTGTTGTACCTCCCCTGGACAGCGTCATTGAAACGATGGCAACAAAGTACCTCGATCTTGAACCCCTGTTCATCCGACCCGGAATCAAAACAGGCCTTGCGCTTAGCGTAGAGAGCCCCTCTGAGGTCGGGGCCGACCGGATTGTGGATTGTGTCGGGGCGCTGTCCCTTTATCAGCCACCGCTAATTGTCGTGGACTTTGGCACCGCCACAACCTTCGATGCGGTAAGTGAAAACCGTGAGTTTCTCGGCGGCGCCATTGCACCGGGACTGAAAATTTCTGCCGAATCTCTCTTCCAGAGAGCTGCCAAACTTCCGGAAGTACCGTTCCAGAAACCGGAAAAAGCAATCGGGCGGAATACAGTAACCAACATCCAGTCCGGCCTTTTCTTTGGCTATGTCGGGCTGGTCAACGGTGTTCTTTCCAAAATGAAAGACGAGCTGGGTAAAGAAAGCCAGGTCATCGCAACAGGTGGGCTCTCCTCTGTTATTTTTCCGGAATCATCCCTGATTGATACCATTGACGAGAACCTCACACTGGAGGGACTTCGCGTCCTTTTCGAAAAAAATCATGAACGCCAGTGAGTTTCAGAAATATTTCAAGCAAATAGAAAGCTATTTCGCACTGAAGAGAGAACAGGTTTTACTCTTGTCTCCCGAAGAATTTGAGATTGTAGACCATTTTTTTCAGAAAAAGGTACCAGTTGAACTTGTTTTAAGGGGAATCGACCGTTTCTTTGACAAAAAGAAGAGAAGCAGGCGAAAATCGAGACGACCGGTTTTTCTCACCCATGTCCGGGCCGATATCGAAGAAATTGTCAGTGACTACAACCGCAAGGGAATCGGTTCCCATCTTGTCTCCGGTCCCACCGAAACCGAGTTCGTACTGGACAGACTCACCACAATTCTGAACCGTCTGAACAAAGTTACGGGAACAGCCAGGGCACCTGCGCTTAGAGCCGCTGACAAAATCAACCCCCTTATGGAACGCGTGAAAGAAGAAACAATGGAAGCAATTGAAACAGAGCTTGAAGCTATCTCCAGGGTTGCAAACAATGAGATATTTGATACACTTGACCCTGATATTGAGCAGAAGGTGGCGGAGAGAATCCGTACAATTCTGGAGCAAACGGGACACACCGTCTCAGAGGAGATTCAGGAGCGGTTCAAAACTGACACAACCCTTGAAATTCTGGGTTTCCCCGTGCTTTCCCTATACGCCTGACCGGGAGGTAACATGATCGTTCCCAAAAAGCTTATTCTGGTGCTTGCCCTTCTCCTCCTGACAGCATCCACGTTTCCTCAGGATATTGCACAGAATACTCCTCAAGACGTACCGCCGGCAACAGTTGAGACTGAAGCTGCTCCCCTTGACTTCTCCATCATTGTTAACAGTCGCGTTCGACCTTTAACAACTGTAATGGAAGATACAATTCCCTATTTTCTTCTTTCATCTGTACTCAAAGCTTTATCTCCAAACGTCATCACAGTCAATATGACGGACAGCACCCATGCCGAATTGATCATCAGTGAAGAAGAATCGTTCGATTTTGATCTGAAAAGCGGCGTCATCAAAGAAAAAGAAGGGGATAAAACCCTTTCAGCAGATGTATTGTGGAAAGGAAACAAGCCTTATATTCGATTTGACTTTCTCACCCGGGCACTTCCCATGATTCTCAGCAAAGAAGTCTCTTTTGATTCCACCACCAACACATTTTTTCTGGGGAAACACGCAGAAATCAGACTCAATTACAAAGTCAAAGTCACGCCCCAATATTCTATTCTCTCCCTGCTTTTTCCCGCCCGGGCACGGTATAAAATGGAGGAAGATAAAGAAAACAAGACCGTTCGTATAACCATCAATTCTCAATTCCGTAAGCCCGATGCGGATTTTCTCACACTTTCCAATGATTTTTTTTCTATGCTGGACTATAAAATGGAACCCTCCAGGACCACCATACTCATGTCAATTACTGACAAAGTTAAAACAGTTTCCAAGGCCTTTGATCGCAACTTCAATCGACTGAGAATCTATTTTTATTCTCCGGAATTCTACAATCCTATCACTGACACATTGAACCAGGCACTGCCTATTTACAAGCCAACATCCGCTTCAGTCCATAAAGTCATCATCGACCCCGGCCACGGGGGAGAAGACGAAGGCGCCATCGGACCCAAAGGAATTCTGGAAAAAGACATTACACTTGCTGTTGCCTACAAATTAGCTGGAATCCTGAAACAACGCGGCTACGAAGTAGTCATGACTCGCTATTCGGACGTTTTTGTTCCCTTAAGCGATCGTACCGGCATTGCGAACACCAACAACGGGGACATATTCATTTCCATCCATACCAACGCATCCACAAGAAAGGCATCCGGTGCTGAAACCTACTATCTCAGTCTCAAAGGGACCCAGACGGTTTCCGACACCGTGGCATTTGAAAACCGCCAACTGAACAAGGAAAGAAAAGTCGATGAGCCGAAAAAGAACAACCTTCTATTCATACTCTGGGACATGGCCCAGACAGAGTACCTGAAAGACAGCGCCCTTCTTGCAGAACAGATCCAGAATGCCATGAACGACCTCACCGGTATCCGAAATCGGGGAGTGAAGCAGGCAAATCTCGTCGTACTTCGGGGTCTGAACATGCCCGGAGTACTGGTGGAAGTTGCATTTATTTCCAATCCTTCCGAAGAGGCCAGATTGGTTCAGGATGGATTTCAGCAACGCAGTGCCACCGCTATCGCAGACAGCATCGACCGCTACAAGCGACTCCAGGAAGAACGGATGAAACCAGCCCTCGAAACTCCGGAAACCCCGACACCAGCAGAGACTACAAAATGAGTCGATTTCTATTGGCCGCGCTATTGATTGCTCTCCTTTCTGCCTTCGGTTGCGGCAAATCTACCCCGGCACCAAAGGAAAAGGCCGTGAATAATAAGTCTGAAGAAGCAGAAACCCCACCACAACCACAATTATTGAAACAAACCCGTGTGGTCAGTCTCTACTTCGGAAATCCTTCCCGATATGGGCTCGCCGTGGAAAGAAGAAAAATATTCGACATTCCAGATAAACCTTCCATGATTCTGCAGGTCTTGTCAACTCTTGAATTTGGTCCACGGACAAAGCTTTTCCCCACCATTCCGGCAACTCTGAGTGTTCACAATGTTTTTACGGACGGTGATACGATTTTTATCGACTTGCACAGGGAACAGAACCATGCCAGAATCGGCGGGATTGAAGGGGAATCCCTCCTGATTCATTCCCTGGTCAACACAGCACTGGCCGTTTATCCTGAATTCAAACGGGTTCGCTTCCTTGTCAACGGCGCTGAAACCGACAGCCTCATGGGCCATATTGACGCCAGCCAGTCCTTCATTTATGACCGAAAAATCGTCAGGAGACGATGAGAAAAGTAGAAAACAAGTTTAAGTTTGAGTCTAAGTTTAAGTAAAGGCAGGGAATGGGAAAATCCCTTCCCCTCGCACTCGCACTTTCACT
>CBEUWV010000098.1:0-6919 GCA_965546895.1 uncultured bacterium | reverse complement strand
GCTTGAATGCCGTCATCAACTGAGGGTTCAGGAGCTACCTTTTCATCCATAACTTCTGAGTCTGCTGACAGCTTTTCCACTTCTTCTTCTTTTCCTTCTTCGCCGGAGGAATCGACAGATTCTTCGAGGAGCTGGACTTCGTAAGAATTGCTCAGTTCATCCCCTTTCAATTCTTCCAGGTCGGCGGAAAAAGAGTCAGGGTATGGAAGGTCCGAAAGCGAAATAGAATCTTCCATCTCCTGGACGTCCATGTCGTCTATTTCTGAGATGGGTTCCTCTCCCTGTTGAGACAGAAATTCCTCTGCTGCCAACTCTTCCAGTTCCACGTCATATTTCTCCGAAATATTTAACAGCACGATCCGCGCAATTTCACGCAGGGTTTCCACTACGCCTTCGCCCGTGATGGCAGAAGTTTCGAAATGGGGTACGTTAAACTGATTGACTTCCTTATTCAGGGTGTCTACACCAAGGATATTGTCCAGATCCCGCTTGTTGTACTGCATCACGTGGGGGAGCTCTTCCAGTTCAAAGCCAAGGGCCCGGAGATTGGAAACGAGATTGCCGAAACTGTCGATATTGGCCTGCAGCATGTCTTCCTGAGAGTCGGCCACAAATACAATGCCGTCTGCCCCCTTGAGCACCAGCTTGCGGGTGGCATCATAAAATACCTGGCCCGGCACTGTGTACAGCTGAATTTTTGTGTTCAGGCCTTTGATCTGGCCCAGCTCAATGGGAAGGAAATCAAAAAAGAGGGTACGGTCGGTCTGTGTGGCAAGGGAAACCATTTTCCCTTTCTTGCTTCGGGGGATATGTTTGTAAATGTGCTGCAGGCTGGTGGTTTTCCCGCACAAACCCGGTCCGTAGTAAACAATTTTCACAGTCACTTCGCGAGAGGTATAGTTAAAATTAACCATCTTTTTCTCCTTGCAATAATGTATCATATAACTGCAATTATGCCAAAAAAAACCATAAAAAAACTTGAATGAGCGCTCATTCAGTTTTATAATGTACCTATCTGAAAATCTGTAAGGAGGATGACATGCGTGACGCAGTAATAGTTGCCGCCAAGAGAGTCCCAATTGGACGCGGCAAAAAAGGTCTGCTGGCCAAGGCAAGGCCGGATGATCTCCTTGAAAAGGCCATTACCGGATGCCTGGCACAAACAGGTGAGTTTGATTATGAACAGATCGAGGATGTTCTCATTGGGTGTGCGTTCCCGGAAGCTGAACAGGGAATGAATGTCGGGCGTCTGGCATCCCTGATGGCAGGGTTGCCGGTGGATGTACCGGCGGCGACTATCAACCGGTTCTGTGGTTCCGCCATGACCGGCCTTCATGCTGCTACACACGCCATCATAAGTGGTGCCGGCGACATCTTCATCGCAGGCGGGTGTGAGAGTATGAGCCGGGTCCCCATGATCGGAAACAAGTTTTCTCCGAATCCCCGTTTCATTGAAAATGACTATCCAAATCCCTATGTTCCAATGGGAGAAACTGCTGAGAAAGTCATTGACCGCTATGACGACAAATATGATCTATCCAGGGAAGCGCTGGATCGCTTTGGCTATGAAAGTCACATGAAAGCCATCAGTGCTCAGAAGGAAGGCAAGTTTGACGATGAGATTATCCCCCTGATGGTTAATCCAAAGAGCGGTGAAGTTCACATCTGGGAAGAAGGTAAGGAAATCCCCAAGGGATTTGTGCTGATGGACAAGGATGAATGCCCCCGAGCGGATACTTCCATGGAAGTTCTGGCGAAACTGAGGCCGGTATTTCGGGTAAATGGACGGTGCACTGCCGGGAACTCTTCTCCTATTACAGATGGCGCGTCGGCAATGATTATCATGTCTTCCGACAAGGCAAAGGAGCTGGGATTGAAGCCCCTTGCACGGATCAAGGCGACTGCCGTTCGGGCGCTGGAACCGGAAGTCATGGGGTTGGGCCCCATTTATTCAACCAGGAGGTTGCTGGAGCGTGCCGGATTGAAAGTGGACGACATCGACTTATGGGAAATCAACGAAGCTTTCGCGACACAGTCCATTGTATCCATCGGAGAACTGGGAATTGATCCGAAAAAAGTGAATGTCAACGGCGGGGCTATTGCATTGGGCCATCCCCTCGGCATTTCAGGAACCCGGATTTTGACCACCCTTCTATATGAAATGATTCGCAGGGACTCAAAACTGGGTGTTGGTACGATGTGTATCGGCGGCGGCCAGGGTATCGCGACCCTGCTGGAACGGGTTTAACCGGTAGAGAGAAAGTGAGGTAAGTCATGAAAAGAAAGATTAAAAAAGCGGCTGTAATCGGCTCCGGCGTGATGGGCAGCGGTATCGCGGCTCATCTGGCAGGTGCCGGGATTCCCGTTGTGATGCTGGATATTGTTCCGAAAGACCTGCAGGAAGGGCAAAGCCGCAGCGTAATTTCGGAAACGTCCAAAAACAAACTACTGAAGCAGAAACCGTCCCCGATTTTCAATAAAACGGTTTTGAATTTAATTGAGACCGGGAACCTGGAAGATGACCTGGACAAGTTGAAAGATTGTGACTGGGTTGTGGAAGTAGTTGTTGAGAACGTAAACATTAAGAAAATGCTGTTCAAGAACATAACTCCATATCTGAAAGAGGATGCCATTTTGTCATCCAATACCTCCGGTATTCCCATCAAATTGATGACGGAAGATTTTGCCGATGAACTGAAGAAACGCTTTCTGGTAACTCATTTCTTTAACCCGGTCCGTTATCTGAAACTCCTGGAACTTATCCCGGGCGAATTGACAGATCCGGAACTGATGGAGTTTATGAAGAATTTCGGTGAAAACACCCTGGGCAAGGGAGTGGTCCTCGGTAAAGATACACCGAACTTTGTGGGGAACCGAATTGGGGTATTCGCACTGGCAAACGCCATGCGGATTGCACTTGAGGACGGTCTCACTCCCCAGCAGGTGGATGCGGTTCTCGGAAAGGCCATGTCCCGTCCCGGCAGTGCTGTTTTTGGAACCAACGACCTGGTTGGAATTGATACCATGGTTCATGTGGTCAAGAATTCCTATGAAGCCCTTGTTGACGATGAGATGCGGGATACTTTTGAGATGCCCGAGTTTATTGAGAAAATGATGGAGAAGGGCCTGTTGGGCCGGAAAGTCAAGAAGGGATTTTTTACACGGGACAAACAGAAACAGAAACTTCAGCTGGATCTGTCCACCATGGAATATGTTCCTGCTGAAAAGCCTGACTGGAAATGTATCAAAAAGGCAAAAGAGGTTTCCGACCCGGGAGAGAGAATCAAGGTAGTTGTAGGTACCGATGACCCCGGTGGAAAACTGGCTTGGAAAAACACTGCATCCACGCTCATCTACTCCCTGAACCGGCTCGGAGAAATTGCTGACGACATTGTCAACATTGATAATGGAATGAAATGGGGATTCAACTGGGATCTGGGTCCATTTGAAATCTGGGATGCCATTGGTGTGAAGGAATCCGCCGAGCGGATGAAAGCGGATGGTTTTGATGTACCGGAAAAACTCAACATTCTTCTGGAAAACGGTGAGACCTTCTACAAGACCATTGACGGGGACCGCTACTACTTTGATTTTTCGAAAAAAGACTACGCTAAAGTTCCCGTTCGGGATAACGTAATTTTCCTGAACAAACTGAAAGCCACCGGCAAGGTGCTGGCTGAGAACGAGGGTGCCGACATTCTGGATCTCGGCGACGGCGTTATCTGCTGCAGCGTCCACACAAAGATGAACACCGTGGATGACAAGGTCATTGAAATGCTCAACCGCGCTGTGGACATGGTGGAAGACAAGTATGAAGCACTGGTGATCGGTTCCCAGGCCCAGCACTTCGGTGCGGGCGCCAATATTTTCATGCTGCTCCAGGCCGCTGAAGAAGGCCGCTGGTGGGAAGTGGAAGAAATCACGCAGGCGTTCCAGAATGCAAATATGCGGCTGAAATACTGCGAAAAGCCCGTTGTGACAGCACCGTATGGTTTAACCCTCGGTGGTGCCTGCGAGATCACGATGCACGGTCACCGTGCGGTGGCCGCAGTGGAAACCTACATCGGACTGGTGGAAGTTGGTGTAGGACTGCTCCCGGCGGGTGGCGGTACCAAAGAACTGTTGATTCGGACCCTCAACGACAATCGGGTTGCGGCAGATCCCATGACAGCTACCCAGAAAGTGTTCGAAACCATCGGAATGGCAAAGGTGGCCACCTCTGCCAGGGAAGCCAGGGAAATATATGGGCACCTTCGTCCCACCGATATTGAAATTATGAACGCTGACAGCCAGATCTACTACGCGAAGCAGGCAGCACTGTCCATGGTTCGGGAAGGTTTCAGGCCGAGACGGGCCAAAGAGACGGTCAAGGTCGCAGGCAAGGTTGGCTATACCGCATTGGTGCTTGGGCTCCAGAACATGCTGGACGGGGGATTCATCTCCGAGCATGACATGCTCATCGGTTCCAAGATTGCCCATGTCCTCACCGGTGGCGGCGTTCCGGAAGGCACTGTGGTCGGCGAAGACCGCTTGCTGGAACTGGAACGGGAAGCCTTTGTTGAACTGACCGCGAATCCAAAGAGCCAGGCCCGGATTGAGCACATGCTCAAAACCGGGAAACCGTTGCGCAACTGAATTAAGCTGCCAATAACCATGAACTGGGGACATGTGATCCCACATGTCCCCAGTTTTGCGTTGGGCCGGCAGAAGATACAGGGAAGAGGCTCACCGCAGAGGCGCAGAGGGGGAAGAGGGGGAGGAGCAGAAAGAGACTCAACACCAAGGCACGGAGGCACAAAGGTCAGAGGGAAGAAGAAATGGATTTTACCGCAGAGGCGCAGAGGGGGAAGAGGACGCCGAGGCGGGAAGGTCAAGGAAAGCCTCTTTTCTGTTTCCAGCTAATCACAAGTCACTGGTTGCACATCACGGTCGGGCGAAGCGAGACTCAACACAAAGGTCAGAGGGGTCTGAGGCTGTTTGGTGCAGATTTGGGGAGATTCGGGGAATTTGACAGATAATGGCTCCTTTGTTACAATAGCTGACAGTTCTGTAAAATCTTAACTTTACACCCGCTCGCTTTTCTGTGTATGATAAACACAAATAAAGCGACAATATAGTTATTAGAAGTAGTCACTTGGCTTTTGACTGGTTCGACAAGGAACACCATGGGAGGCAAACAAATGCCAATTTTTAATGAACATCAAAAGGAACTGGCCGCACGAATTATTGATGAAGATGTGGCTGTCAGCAAATGGAAAGATTGGAAATGGCAATTAAGGCATGCCATTAAGGATATTGATACGCTTAAAACTCTTCTGGAAATTGAATTGAGCCCTGCAGAACAGGCCAGTCTTGAGCATACTACAGAGAAATTTCCTATGTCTGTGACGCCATACTATCTTTCTCTTGTGGATGTGGAAAATTTTCGACATGATCCGATTTTTACTCAATCCGTGCCGAATTCCAGTGAATTAATTCTTAGCAAGCACGAAATGGCAGACCCTCTGGCCGAGGATATGGACAGCCCGGTTCCCGGCCTGACACACCGTTATCCTGACCGTGTTCTGTTTCATGTCAGTAATATTTGCAGTATGTATTGCCGACATTGCACACGGAAAAGAAAAGTCGGGGATATCGACTCTATTCCAGGACGGGAAGAACTGTCAGCCGGCATCGATTATATTCGAAATACCCCGTCGGTTCGGGACGTCCTCCTTTCCGGGGGAGACCCACTGATGTTGAGTGATGATCATCTGGAATGGCTGCTCACTGAAATACATGCTATTCCTCACGTGGAAGTAATCCGAATCGGAACACGTATGCCGGTTGTTCTTCCCTATCGCATTACGGACAAGCTCATTAAGATGCTCAAAAATTTTCATCCACTGTGGATCAACACACACTTCAACCATCCCAGAGAAATCACAGCTTCATCAAGGGAAGCTCTGGCAAAATTGGCAGACGCGGGTTTTCCGCTTGGCAATCAATCGGTCTTGCTTGCAGGTGTCAATGACTGTCCCCGCATCATGAAAGCCCTGGTCCATAAGTTGGTGCAAAACAGGGTACGTCCATATTATATGTATCAATGTGACTTGTCCGAAGGGCTTTCACATTTCCGGACGCCGATTGGCAAAGGAATTGAAATTATGGAAAGTCTTATCGGCCATACCAGTGGTTTCGCTGTACCCACTTACGTTGTTGACGCACCTGGTGGCGGCGGGAAAATTCCGATAATGCCCAACTACATTATTTCATGGGCAACAAACAAGGTTGTTCTTCGAAACTATGAAGGCGTCATTACATCCTACAAGGAACCGGACTCATACGAACCAACGTTCTGTGACCGAAACTGCGCTGAGTGTAACCTCCAATTGAACCTGAATGACGCACGTGAGGAAAACGCCGTTGGAATTGAGCGGTTGTTGAGTGACTGGGATAACGCAATTTCCCTTATTCCGGAAAACACAGAACGCTTTCAGCGCCGGGAAGAAGAGGACGACTGATTACTCATGCATTTTATTGACTGGTTTGTGTTTGGGATTTACATGGTCGGTGTTCTTGGTATTGGTCTCTATTTTTTCAGGAAGAACAAGAACCGCGAAGACTATTACGTAGGTTCCCGAAACATCTCCGCTGGACATGTGGGATTATCTGTGGTTGCCACGGATGTTGGCGGAGGCTTTTCCATCGGACTGGGCGGCTTGGGCTATGCCATGGGGTTATCGGGTACGTGGTTACTGTTCACCGGCCTTCTGGGAGCTTGGTTGTCTGCCGTACTGATTATTCCCCGAATCAAGAAACTGGATGTAAAACACAACATGCTGACGTATCCTGATTTTCTCCGTTTCCGTTTTGATGCCAACGTGGCTCTGGTTGCGGCTGTCATTTCCGGGATCGGATATCTGGGTTTCACCGGTGC
>CBEUWV010000097.1:0-6957 GCA_965546895.1 uncultured bacterium | reverse complement strand
AGGAAGAAAAGAGCTGCTTAGCTATGTGTGATTGGTAAAGGAAGGAGGAAGGGAGTCGGCAAATGGTTCCCCCGGTTCTTTCCCCTGTTTTCACTCAACCTTGCCTTCCACTCAAACTGCACCTCGGGGCTATCGGTTCCGGGGTGTTCTGAGCTCATACAGTCTCCAGCGGTCTTTGTCCGCGATGCCGGAAGCCTTCGGTTCCTCGTACACTAAGTGGAAGTACTTCAGTTTCGGTTGAATTTGAGCCACGTTGTCGGTGAGTTGAAACAGGAAAGACTGGCCCCACTGCGAGGGCAGGGAGTGGCCGTGAGGCTGCAGTTTACGGGCCGACGCCGCTCCCATATAACTGCTCAGGCTGCTTTCTCCCAGCGATTGAATCAGAATGTAGCGGGCCTGGACGGATTTGCAGGTTTTCGCCAGTTCTTTTTCAGTTTCGGCAGCCATGGCGCTGAGGCACGTGTCAATTTGTTGAATAAAATGCGGGGTACCGCCGACAGGTGTGCCGATTTCCGGCCGGTGTGCCAGAAAGAGCAGGTGGTGCCCATAGTGCCACTGGGGAACCAGGATTCCATATTCCGGCTTTTTCACAGGGTTGAAATAACCGCTGGTTTCAGGCGTGTTCATCCGGATTCCGTGCATGACTTCAGCGAGACGGACAGTATCCGGGGCGTGTTTAAGTTTTTTATATCCGGTGAGCATGCCCCAGCAGACTGCCAGTTGAACGGCAAAGACCAGGGCAATTGCCACATGAAACAGTGGCCGTCCAAAGCGCTGCCATCGGGCCATCATCCATCTGCCAACTGCCTCCGCGGCCAACGGAATTGTTACGAGGATAATGATGGCGGTGTAGTGGAGAAAACGAAGCTGAGAAATGCCCATTACCGCTGTCGCGACGAACAGTACCAGAAGGGCGCTCCAGGTCATATTGCCGCTGCCGAGGCTTTCCCCTGCCCGGGAGACCATGAATATGAGCAGAAACGGGACGGCCAGGAGGGATGGCAGAAACAGAAACTGGGATGGTTTGTAGAAGGCAAAGAGGGATTGGGATTCCCTTACGACCATCGCGTTGGGGTCCTGCTTCAGGAAGATTCCCGCAGCATCGGGGCTGAGTAGAAAAACAGTGGCCAGGCCTGCGATGCCCAGAAGGAGCAGTATGGTAATGCCCATTCTGTTTCCAATTCCATGTTTCTTGAGCTGACTCAATAGAATCGGGGCCAGCCATCCGGCTCCGAATACGGCCAGGTGAAAACCGGAGAGATAAACGGTTGAGAATGGATGTGCCCAGATATTGCCATATCCCAGCACCACCACAAGCGCAGTTACAAAGCCCCACTTGAAGGTCTGTTGCCAGCGATCGATGAGCGATTCATCCTTGTCCACCAATGCCGGAATTACATAAACGGCGCCGAGCATCAATGCACACGTGATACCGGCGGTAAAAAACCACAGCGCGGCCCCTGTCACGATACCCAGGAGTCGGTTTGACCAGGGAGATTTTTCCCGGGCCTGGACCACAATCAGCAGGACAAACAGGGCGAAGAAGAGGTTCCCTGCCACATGGTGATCAATGGTGCCCAGCAGTCCAACCCGGGCCAACTGCCAGTTCAGCGCGGCAAAGAGTGCTCCGGCCACTGCGGTTACCCGGTGCTGCGCCATACGTTTCAGGATAAAATAAATGATGACCGGAGAAAATGCGCCTATTACCGGGATACACCATGCGAGGAATTCGGCGGTGAGGTGGATGTTGCCGGTGAAATGGAAGACCGGCCATCCCAATGCGGCCAGAAAAAAGTCGAAGCCAAGGGGCCAGTAGATGGTTCCCCCTGTGGGAAAGGCGAGGTAGCTGTCTTTTAAAGGCGAGTGAATGAAACCGTGGTAGAAAAGCTCCACAATCCGCAAATGGTACATCCCGTCAATATTCGGTGTGTTATAGATTCCCATGTAGTATGGTTTTGAAATGTTGATGATACGTACAGCAAATGCCAGAATCGCAATCCCGCTGATGGCGATGGCATCGGCTAGCCCTTTGCTGTTCTTCCACTTCGAAATACTGTCTCCCGTATCTGTTTGTCTCTTCACCATGGAGGTATTGTATCATGAGCCAGGAGTTGGAGTAGGAGTAGGAGTAGGGGGCAGAAAGTGCGAGTGAAAGTGCAAGTGCGAGGCAGAAGGGAGAGGGAAGATGCGAGGGAAAGGGATTATCCCATCTGTTTCCTTTTCCTACCATCCACTATCCACTATCCACTCATCACCCATCACGGCCCGAAGGGCCTCACGGCCGGTAGCCAATACACATGACGGTTACATCGTCCACAAGGCGGCCGTTTCCGAATTGAATAGACTCTTTAACGGCTGTGGAGACGATGTTTTCACAGGGCTCTTCCCGGATGTCCAAAAGAAGTTGCTGGAGTGCCAGCTCTCCGTACTCGTTGCCTTCGGGGTCGCAGATTTCAGTAAGACCATCGGTGTAAAGAAACAATGTGTCTCCCGGAGTGATTGGTATTGTGTCGGATTCGAAAACAGCATCATCGAACAATCCCAACACCATTCCGCCCATTGACAGTTCCTGCACGTCTGTGCGGTGGCAGTTGAAGAGAATGGGATGGTTGTGTCCGGCGTTGAGGTAGCCAAGGGTGCGCGCTTCTGTGTCCAGGATGCCCAGAAACATGGACACAAATTTGTTTGTTTCAGTTGTTTCGCAGATCAAGTTGTTCAGAGATTCTGCAATCTGAACCAGATCGTGGTGTCCGGTGCTAATGAGTGTTTTCAAAGAAGATTGAACTGCGGACATGATGAGAGAAGCTGGTATGCCTTTCCCGGTGACATCAGCCATCAAAAAAAACAGCTTTGTATCGGAGAGACATATGGCGTCGTAGTAATCACCACCCACTTCTCCGAATGTTTCCATTGCGGCCTGCATCTTAATGTCGGCTATCTCCGGGAGTTGCTGGGGCAGAAGTTTCTGCTGAATATCACGGGCAATGAGAATTTCCCGTTCCAGTTTTTCCCTTGCAACGCGCTCTTCGACCATGCGGATATTGTCAAGGGTAGTGACCAGGAAATTCAACAGGATGTGGGAGAAGGCTTTGTCCGAATGGTTGAACGGCTGCCGGTTTATTTTCTCACCGGCAAGTAGAAAGACCTTTCCGTCCACATCCACTTCATTTTCCAATCCACTCAAATCCCTGATCTCTTCACGTGACAACTTACCTTCCGGGATGCTGATGTTGCGCCCGTAGCAGGTGTAGGTGTCGTTCAACGGATCCCCAACGGCAATCAGAATTTGTCTCAGGAGCAACTGACCGGACAATTCGTTGAGGCAAAGAGCAGCGGCCCGTCCTATTTCTTTGGTTAGCAGAAGTTCCCGGCTTAATTCAAACAAAGAATTCAATTCCAATATTTTCTTGCTCAGGTTTCGGTTGGCCTGTTTCAGGTCTTCTCTGCCCATGATGTTTTTCATGAATGTGGCAGTCAGCGAACAGAGGCCGATGATGAAGGCTTCTTCCTCTATGGTCAGGGGCTTCTTTACGAGCCGGGTACCAAGGAGGAGTTCCCCCAGTTCCTGATCTGCAAAAGTTAGAGGGAAGTGATGGGGAAAGGTGTCGTCACTATCACCGCCGCGGCTGTATCGACTGCCGTCCGCCAGGGCAACTTCACCCCGGGAAATAGCAAAACGGCCCATGACTGTTAAAAGCAGGTGGTCACATATCTCCTGGCGGGTTTGGATCTGGTTGGCGTTGGCGGCAAATTCCAGGAAGGAGGAACACTCAATAAGTCTGGTTTTGTCAGTCGGCATGGCGCTGGCCCCGCTTCATGACCAGGCGGCAGTAGTGGACGTCTGCGACACTCCCGTAGGCAACACTGTCCATAATGCGTGTCATTAAGACGATGCCCAGTCCTCCCTTGCGATATTGTTTCATGTATTCTTCCATGTCCGGGAGATGGATTTCGGTGTCAGAAATCGGATCGCCATTGTGGCGAACATCAATGGTGAGTTCTGTGTCCGTGATGGTAAACTGAAGGGTAACGCGTCGCTTTTTATCAAAATGATAGGCGTGCTTGATAGTGTTGGTCACGGCTTCATCCACCGCAAGAGAGATGTCTTTGGCAGTGGAATTGCTGAATCCGGCCAGCTGACACATGGAAACCGTTACATCTGTTGCCAGTTTGAGAAAGATTGTATCAGCTCCAAATTCAACATTGAAAAATTGTTTCATTTTCTGTTATGCCCGTCAAAAGCGCTGATTGCGGGCGCCTCCTCTTCAAAAATCTCATAAAGTTCCGTAAAACCAAGAATGTCAAATACATTGAAAACACTTTCGCTGAGATTGCAGAGGTGGATGTCTCCATCATTATCTCTGATTTCTTCAATTACGCCCATCAGTGCGCCAAGACCGGCAGAGGAAATGTACTCAAGGCCCTGTCCGTTCAGAACCAGGCGATACTGCTTTTCTTTTACCAGATTCTGAAGGGTTTCTTCAAACTGGTTTACTGTGTGTGCGTTTATGAAGCCGTCGGGGCGTATGACAGCCGCACCTTCCTTTTTTTCGATCTTGATGGTCAGTTCCATACTTCCTCCTGTCTGATTGTTAAACGGATTTCCGTAAAAAAAGTTTTCACAAAAGCCATTCCTGTAATTCCCGGTTGCTTCCTTCCGGCAATCGCATCAGGAATTCACGGATGAGACGTGTACGTCCTTTCCGGTTTTTCAACAGATTGTTGTCCCATCGGAAATCAGAAACCGGGGACAGAATGTCTGCAATCTCTTCTTCAGAGAAAGAGTTTTTTCCAAGGGAGCGCCCCCGGCGAATAACCCGCTCAAATACGGGGGACAATGCAACAGACACGGTTGCCGTGTTGATTGGCAATTTATATATTTTGAAGAATGTGTTAATGAAATGGGCAAAAACAGGTTCCGGTTTCTTCACATTCCGCTCCATCGCCCCTCCCAGATCAATGAAGGGTATAATGAGCCGGGTGAGGCTGTCCAGCGAGATGATGCCTTTTTCACCCCTTGCGACCCGGACCTGCCGGTGGAGCAGACAATGGGAATTGCTGTTGAGATAAAGTGCAATGTCAGTTGCTTTTTTTTCTTCCCCTTCTGTTTTGCCGATATAGTGCCGGATATCCAGCAGAAGGCTCTTGCTCAGTGCTTTCTGAGTGGAATTGATTACAGTAAATACATCGGCTGCCTGGTCTTCATCAAGATTGAGAAACCCGATACAGGACAGTTCGAAATCGATCTTATCGGCAAACCGAAACCCCATCAGGCGGTGCTGGCCATCCAGGATCGTGGCACATTGTGTGTTCTCCGGGATTGTAAGGTATCCTGCATTTTCAATCCCATGATTTTTTACCGGTTTGAAACTCACAGATTCATCAAAATTCAGGATAATGTTGTTGGCAATGAGGGAGTGGGGTTCTCTGAGGTAAAGAGCTATTTCCTTCAACCGTTTTCGATCTAATGTGCGTTGAAGCGCCAGCCTTTCATCCCGGTTGCGATGGCTCAGGCGAACCACTTGCGACAGATCGGAAGCACGTGCCGCGAACAGGTAAAGCGGTATCGTTTTCTGCTTTAGTGAAATAGCGAAAAGTTTCATCTTTCAATCCCCTCCCTGGCTGGTATTCCCTTCTGGTAAGGGTGCCGGATTTCTTTCATTTCTGTAATCAGATCCGCCAGGTCCAAAATTTCCTGGGGTGCGTAACGGCCCGTGAGCACTACTTCCACATCCTCCGGACGGTTTTCTACAAGTTCTATAACGGGCTGCACATCTAAAAGGCCCATATGGATGGCAATATTTACTTCATCCAGTATGCATATGTCATATTTATCCGATTGTATCGCTTCCCGGCAGATTTCAAGTCCCTGTTGCGCCAGGCGGCGGTCATTTTCATCTGCTGTATGGACAAGGGAGTCGGTGCCGAACTGGCGGATTTGTACCCGACCTTCTGTAAATTTCTCAATTGCAAGTTCTCCATACTGGATCCCTTTCATGAACTGGCCGATGAATACGTAAAATCCTTTCCCCGCTGCTCGAATAGCCAGGCCAAGGGCCGCAGTCGTCTTTCCTTTTCCATTGCCGGTATACACCTGCACCAGCCCCGGTGATAATTTCCCCATCTTGCTCTCCTTCCATTGCAATCAATTATAGAGCATTTTGGTGTCGCGTTTGCAGGAAATTCATGTAAAATCTGCTTATGAAGAAACCGGATGGTCAGAAAATCAGTGGTTCAGGGTATGTGGACTTGAGCGACTATGCCCGGGGAACGGCCATTTTTATTGCACGTCGACTGATGCCCACGTCCATCCGGGCGGCGCATGTGACGTGGTTCCACTTTCTACTGATGATTGCCGCGGCTTTCTGCGTTCGAAAGGGGACAATAATCCCGCTGGGTATTGCCGCGTTACTGATTGTGATGAAAAACCTGTTTGATGCGGTGGACGGTTCACTGGCACGCCTTCAGAACAGGCCATCCAGGGTAGGCCGGTTTCTGGACTCCAATCTGGATTTTATTGGGAATCTGGTTTTTTTTCTGGCCATACCGGGAATCTCCGTTCAAGGAAGAATCGCAGGCTTCCTTGCATTCACTTTCCAGGGATCTATATTTAATTATTACGCGGTCTGGTATCGGACAGCCCATGACGGAGATACCACCAGCCGGATGGTGGAGACAGGAAATTCGCCTTACGATTATGACGATCCCCGTGCCATGCGAGTTCTGTTCTTAATGTACCGAGTTTTTTATTCGTGGCAGGACAGGGGGGTTGCTGTGCTGGATCACTTTGTGGGGGGCCGGGAGGCCCGGGTTCCCAACTCCCGATTTATGGAAATGTCCAGTGTGCTGGGACCCGGTTTCCAGTATCTGGCAATTATCTTTTTTCTGGTTCTGGGCGTTCCTGCGGCCATCCCCGACACCTTTATCTTTGGCTTCGGCATTTACACTGTCACACTT
>CBEUWV010000096.1:0-7042 GCA_965546895.1 uncultured bacterium | reverse complement strand
TGAGCTGCCAATTCCCATTCTTAACTCAAACTCAGACTTAAACTTAAACTTTTTCCCCCCTCATTCCCTTCTGCCTCGCACTTTCACTTGCACTTTCTGTCCCCTACTCCTACTATTTCCTGTTTATCTGCGCCAAGTCCAGCGAAATTTCAGGGCAATCTGGTTGGAAAGGGGGATGCTGCTGGAAAGCGGCCGATCCAATGGCCGCTCCCAGCTATAATTCCAGACAAGGTATATGTCCCGACCCGGAGCAATGGTCCAGCGAAGCCGGTTATTGAGGCCAATGTCCCGGGAATCATTGTCGTACTGGGTGTAACTGGAAAGTACCAGATCCGGTGTAAAAGCGTAAATAACTTTGAATTGCCAGAGCCATTCCACAAAGTTTCCCTGGGGCAGATGGCCAAAATCGTGTTCCGTTTCCAGTTCCATGTGAAGATGGCCCCCATTGCCGGACCATCGAACGTAGGCCTCAGCCTGAGTAAGATGACCGGTGTAGAATTCACCAAACCATGTGGACGTGCCGATTACGAAAGGATTTGAATCTGATGATTCCAGTTCCACCCGATAGCGCAGGAAGTGATAGCCGCCGGCGGGGATAAACACACCACTGGATATTTCAAACGGTTCATACAGAAACTCATATCGGGGAACAATGTTAAATTCAAAATGGGCTCCGGAAGGTGTATTCACGTTGAAGGGAGCAGTGAATAATCTCCATGATTCGGTCACACCGTCCAGACTCTCCACATACCAGAAGAAGGATTCAAAATACATCTGCTGAATCCAGCGTCCGAGGCGGCCCCTGGGGCGCGGCGAATAGGCAGTTCCAATGGACAGTTGACGTGTGCCGGGACGGGGAAGGAATCCGAGGCCCGGATCCATGGCGTCACCGAATTCCTTGTAGGTGATGCTCAGGTCCCATAGATCGTTGGGGTAGTCGATTTTGAACCCCCAGCCGGTCTTGCGTCCCTCCTCCAGGTCTCCGGAAGTACCGGCAAACCATCCGCCCACACTGAAATTCTTGTTGCCTCTGAAGGTGGACGTAGTCCAGACAGCATCCACGCCAGCCATTAAGTTATCCGATATCCCGTCCGGGTTGCCGTTTGTCAGGATTGTGCCAATACGGAGGTGAGAATTGACATCATAAGCCAGGCGTCCCGCAAACATGTTGGTAGCAGGGATATGGTCAGAGTCTCTCGTTTGCACGTCCAGCATTGCCATGGACCAGGCCCCCTGCTGGCCCATTACCTTTACACCAAAGTCGATGGGCACCGCTTGCCCGTTATAAAGACCAATTCTTCGGGAGTAAAAGGGGACAAAATCGTCATGAAGGCCGATCCCGAAGTTAAACAGATTGGATCCCTCCAGAAAGAAAGAGCGCTTTTCCGGAAAAAAGAGACTGAATCGAGTCAAATTGACCTGCCGTGTGTCCACCTCTGTTTCCGCAAAATCCGTGTTCAGGGTCAACATTCCTGAGATTCCCGGGGTGATATTGTATTGGATGTCCAGGCCACCCGTTCCCTTCATGAAACTGTTGTTATCCTGAAATGTCTTACCCGAATTCAGTACAGCGTACGGCGTGACCGAAAGGCCGTGCCCCTGGTTCATCTCTTTCATACCGGAAAGAATGCCGGTTTGGCGCATGTCAAAGCGATGGCTATCCAGTGTGACGCCGGCCCATCGCAGGCTCAGCTGTTTCCGTGCCACCCATCGCTGCACGTCCATCTTCCAGATGTCTTTACCCGGGGTACACCGGAGGGGATGGGACGGGATTTTTATTTCGACAGTCCAGCCGGTTTTTGTTTGACGAGTACGGGCATCCCAGATTCCATCCCAGTCCAGCGACATGCTTTCTGCTCCGGAAATCAGGCCGTCCGTGCGGGCGCCTGCGGGGTTTACCTGGAACATGTACCCGGTTCGATTGTCTCCGAATGTGTCCAGCAGTATTGCCACCTTGTCGTCACCATCCATTTCACTGTCCCGCTGCATGGTATGGGCGGATATTCTGGAAGGTTTTGGGTCGTCGCAAACGATGCCCACGTAGAGGGCATTTTTGGTAACCAGAATATAGGTGCGGGTGTGAAACGGTGTAGGAACTCCCGGGTGGGGCGATTGCTGGGTCAGGTCCGCAATGACACCGGCATGCTGCCAGGCCGGTTCATCCAGTCGGCCGTCTAAGTGAATGGGGCTGTTTGTGTGAAAGGCAGCAACCTGGTTCTTAGCTGTAACCGGTACGATCCAAACGCTAATCAATATCAACAGGAAAAAACAACGATTTTTCAGATTCAACGACTTCCCCCCATTAACTCGGCAGTCAACAAATTGTACCAGATTTAACCACTGGAACTCCAGTCAGTTGCGTGGAAAGGGAATCAGAATCCTCCACCGCCGCCACCTCCGCCTCCACCGCCGGAGAAGCCGCCACCGCCACCGCCGGAACTGGATCCCGGGGGTACGGATGAAGATGAAACTGCCGAACTGAATGAGGATGAAAGGGAGGAGGCGAACCCGGCAGCCCCCAGTGTGCTCCAATTGGCTGTTCCCGAGTACCAGCCGGGGCGGTAGCCTCCCTGCTCCGGTGTGAGTTCGGTATTGAGTATGCTGGCAAATCGTTCGCCCCACTGGTTTTCTACACCCAGCGCCAGAGCGTAGGGCAGATATTTTTCAAACAGTTCCGGTGTTTTGTTTATGGGAGTCCGGAAGTTCAGCTCGTCCTTTTCAGAAACAGATAGAAAGAGCTTGAATCCCTCAATCTTGTCCATCTCCCTGCGCCCGAACAGGGTAGGGGCTTTTAGTAGCCAGTAAAACAACGCGTCTATAAATAGAATGACAATCAGCATCAATACCGGAAGGAGGCCGGCAGATTTGCTCAGGAAAAAAACCCCGGCAACTTCACCTGCGAGGAAAGGAAGAGTGAAGAGTGACATGCCCAGGGCCGCGCCGATGCTCTTCGGATGGCCCCGAAAGACATTTTTCCAGGCGCTGAAGGCAGCCCCGAGGAGGGCGAAAACACCCCCGGTCCAGCCGACCAGCCATAATGACATAAACATAGCTGGCGCTGCCAGCCGGGACAATGCTGCAACACCAAAAATTAGGACAATGGAAAACAAAACTCCCGGTACAAACCATCCTGTATTTTTCTTGAAGTATTTTTTCATGAAATGATTTTTCAGAGATTTCTGAAAGGCCTGCAGTGCACTTTGAATTGTCGATGCGTTGGTGTTGTCCAGCAAGATGCTGTCTCTTGCCAACAGGAGCTTGTTGAAAAGCTTCAATTCCTCCGGTGACAGGCTTTCATGACCGCCGTCGACTCTGACAAGGGTATAGTCACCGTCATCTTCCTCAATCCTGAGCATTCCTTTTACAGCGAGGTTCAATATGGCAGCGGACATGGCTTTCTTGTCAAACCCCATCCTTTCAATGTAGCGCATGGCTGCCGGTGAAAGGCCATCCGGCGGTTCATACATGGGCGCAATGGGACCCGCGGCGGGGTCCCTGCCCACTCTTATCCACGCGAACAGATAGTAAATCAGCAGCAAAATTAAACCTGCCAGCCCCACTATGAGATTCAGGTTGTCGGTGAACAGCATTTTCACCTTTTCGGATTGAGTGGGTTCCCGGACAAAGCCCTTGGGCCACAGTACAGCAATTGTCATTCCCTCACGGGGGGCGAGTCCCCGGGTTGTTTCAAATACCGTGTTTCCAGCTGGATTGACATATACCGTGTAGTTCTGTTTCTTTGATTTCCATGCCCCGGTGTAAGCCGTTCTCTCCAGAACCTTTTCCCCGGCACCCTTTGGGAGAACCACGATGGCACGGACATGATCAATGGGGAATGCCCAGGCAAGCCCGGTGACGTTCCAATAGAGTTCGTCATGGTCCTTGAAAAAACCCAACTGGCGGTCTGTCTGATAGGTTACTTCAAAAGTATATTCTCCGGAGGGAATGGACTGGCTCGTGCTGCCCATGTATACGCGCCAGCCGTTGGACTGCCGTTTTACGGACCATGGGATATCGTTTCCGTCCCGTGTTACCGAAACTACATGGAAGCGAACCCGGACCCGGTTGCCCATCTTGTCAACATAGTCCGTGGGAAACTCCCGGTAAATACCGTGACGGATCCGTCTTCCTTCCGCCCGTACCCGATACGTTTCCGTAACCAGAACCGTGCTGTCTGGATTTACCACAATGCGACTGTCATAGTTCAGGATTCGTTCGTCCGCAAACCCGCTGGCAGCCATTGCCAATGTTAAAATCAGGACAATAAAACGTTTCATTGGGTGCCCTCCTGAAAGGAAATGTTCGGTGATTCTCCTTCTCCAGCTTCCAATTCGAAAAACTCGGCGGGACGGTAATGAAATATCTTCCCGACAATCAGTGACGGGAACGACTCCAGATGCACATTGTAAATCTTCACTGCGCCATTGTAGAATCGCCGGGCCATCTGGATATGATCTTCCACCTCCGAAATCTGCTGCTGAAGCATCAGAAAATTCTGGTTGGCTTTCAAATCCGGGTAGCTTTCGGCCAGGGCAAACAACTGGCGTAAGCCCTTTCCCAATGCCGATTCCGCGTCCTGACGGGCCTTCCCATCCGGGATTGAAATACAAGCATTTCTTGCTTCCACGACCTGCTCCAGTGTCTGCTTTTCGTGACTCGCATAGCCTTTTACAGTGGCCACCAGTTTGGGAATCAGGTCGTGCCGGCGTTTCAACTGTACGTCAATATCGCTCCAGGCCTGTTTGATCATGTTTTTCAATTGGACAAACCGGTTGAATGTCATGGCGAACCAGAAAACAAGCACTATTGCCAGAATGATCAGTCCAATACCCATAAGGCCTCCAAACCATGAATGTTTTGCATATTGTATCAGATTCCTCATTGGCGAATCTTGCTATTGTTTCACCGGGATGAAGATACGTCAGTATTTTCCGAAGAAGCCTGAAATTTCAAAAAAAACATTCACAGTTTTGCCATCAGGTTTCACGCAGATAATTTTGTCATAGAGCCCCTTCTTTCCCTGGAGAAGCGCTTGTCCCCGCGTTTTCCAGTCCGGATGATGAGTTGCAATCCAATGGTACTCTGCCCGCACTCCGTCATCTTCCCCTTTTGCGTGGAGAATGACTACTGCAGTGGCTATCGAAAGCCCATCACCGCCTCCATACTGGATACCGGGGTTCTGTTGCCCGGCGACAGGGGCAATGTCCTGCGAGCCTCTCGTTGTTGCCATGGTTTCCGGTTGCCTGGCACAGGCGCTCAGCAGCAGAATCCCTGCAATGGCCAGCGTCAAGTGAAATATTTTCATTATCCCTCCCTTTCTTATAGATGCGGTGAAGTTTTCAGCTCATCGGTTCAATTTCAAAAGTTCCTTCAGTCCGATTGCAGAAAAACGGGTCAATGCTTTTCTGCCCTTCTCTCTGTCTTTTTTCAACACCGTCAGTGCCTTTTTTTCAAAGCCGGGAACAGCCTGCATCAACGTGTGCTCCACTTGATCCCGACTCAGACTCACCTCCCCGATTTTGTTTCCGTAATCCGCGTCAATCCGCATCGCCTGCTCAAAGAAGGACCAGTACGCCAGGTCCGGTGTTGCGGTGTATCGGGCGGGATCCGGTGCGAATTGGGAGGCAATGGCATCATCGAAGGACTTCCGTGCAAATCCGTGGGGAAAGGCCTTTATTCCGCAATATACCGGTACAAAAGGCTGAATGCAGGGTCGCCGGGGCGCAAGCCAGAGGATGGCTCCCATATCCACAGGGAGGCCGGAGCGAAGCTGGGCTACAAAACTATACTGGGTTGTGTTGGAACAGATGCGTTTCACATAGTTTGCGTGCGGATTTCCGTGGTTGAAACTGGCCGGTGTCTCAAACTGTGAACCTTCAAAATGGTCCCGGAGCAGGTTTGCCAGGTCCGGAACACCCAGCTTTCTTGCGGGAGAAATAGAAAAGGGCAGGGGCTTTCTCAAGTCCCATTCTTTCCCGGACAAAACTGCCACGCCCCGCCACCAACGGGCCAGGTTCCGGATACTGTACCTGGCCTTCGGGGCGCTGTACGCTTTGCGGAAATTGAAAACTCCATCATGATTCGGATCATACCAGCCTTTCTTTGTTGCGTAGGAAATGATGTCCGGATTTCCGAGGCAGTTGGCGGTGTCAGACAAATTTATTTCCCCAATCGTGTAGCAATTGGCAATGACGGCCACCTGGTTATCCGGCACACGCCGGGCCACCCATAGCCTTCCCCGCACCACTGAGAAGAGCCATGCTTCCTTTGTGTCCGCAACTGAATATGTTCGGCCTGATGAGAGGTAGCCAAACTGCTCCACCAGCTTTCCCCCGATTGTCACTGCTTCTCTGGCGCTGTGGGCCCTTTCCGCCATCAGGCGACGAAGCCAGTAGCCGATGCCCCCATCTGTTAAATCTGCCTCTTTCACCCTGGACTGGCATTGGTTCGAAGAAATGGTCACGCCATACTCATTCATATAACTGTCGGCAAATTCCTCCCCCGGCATCTGGAGCCAGATGAAGGCGGCGGTTTTCGGCACCTGGGGGAGTGTTCCCCCGTTTTTCAGTGTCACCACTTCCCCCGGAGTGTGAGTCAGGCGGGGTACTTTCATAAAATTGACGATCTGGGGAAGCGGGTCATCTTCATTGTGGGCAAAATAGACTGCCCCGTCCCGTGTGGCTGCCCTTCCCGCCAGAATGGAAAAGCAATTCTCCCCACTCTTTGCAACCAGTGGGGTACAGACAAAGATGATGACGAAAACGGCGAAAGCCCGGGACGTTTTGAACATGACGACTCCCTTAATGAGTGATTACATCAAAATTATTCTACTGAAAAAGGGAGGGCGAGGCAAGGGCGGCGCTTTGCTACGGGTGCGAGCTATACGTGCCAACTGGTAAATGAACAAAAATCTGGGAGCAAGCTGCCCAAATCCATCACTCATCACCCACCACAGCGGCAGAGCTGCTTTCACCTACCACGGCCCAGGTGACTTTACCCATGTAGTCCCGAAGGGAATCCAGCAGAGAGTAGAACACGGGTA
>CBEUWV010000095.1:0-7076 GCA_965546895.1 uncultured bacterium | reverse complement strand
TTCACTATGAGGACGATGAGCGTCCGGTTTTGTCAGATGTGTCTTTTTCTGTCCACAGGGGAACCATAGCGGCTTTTGTCGGTTCCAGCGGTGCGGGTAAGACCACCCTGGCCAATCTTGTCCCCAGATTCTTTGACGTAACCGGGGGTGCCATCACTGTAAATGGAACAGACATTCGGGAATTTAATTTGAAAGAGCTGCGGCGTCACATCGGGATGGTAACTCAGGAAACCGTACTCTTTGACGACACTGTCTTTAACAACATTGCTTATGGGCGTTCAGATATTCCAATGGAACAGGTGATAGAAGCGGCAAAAATGTCATTCGCCCACGAATTCATTGAAGACATGCCGGAAGGCTATAATTCCACAATCCGGGAAAGCGGCGTTTTGTTGTCCGGTGGGCAGCGACAGAGACTTTCAATTGCCCGGGCACTCCTGAAAAATCCCCCTATTCTGATTCTGGATGAGGCGACTTCGGCTTTAGACACAGAATCAGAAATTCTGGTTCAGAAGGCCTTGAACAACCTGATGCAAAACCGCACGACTTTTGTGATTGCCCATCGCCTTTCCACCATTCGGTCCGCCGATGTGATTTATGTCCTGGATCAGGGTAAAATTGTGGAATCCGGATGCCATGATGAATTGATGTCTAAGAATGGAATTTATACGCGTTTATACAATATGCAATTTGGAGTAGACCGTGGGGTTCAGTGAGGCGATTGTGTCCACAATGGCTTCGGGCTGGCTGAAGCTTGTGTGGCGTACTGCCATTGATGCCACGAGGATAAATTCGAATGATATTGACCGTTTGGCTGAACAGGGCAAACCCTATGTGTATGCCTTCTGGCACAATCGTATTCTGATGGGCCCCTTCGCCACCCGGACACCCCACCGGGATGTCGTTCCAGTTGTGTCTGCTTCAAAGGACGGGGAGTATATTACCCGGACAGTTGCCAAATTGGGGCATATCCATGCGGTGAGAGGATCGTCGAGCCGGGGAGGAAAAAATGCATTGAAGGGGGCAGTGGAGCAGCTACGAATGAACCGGGTGATGGCAGTAACGCCGGATGGACCACTGGGCCCAAAGTACAAGGCAAAGGACGGAGCTGTGGTTATGGCTGGCATTTCAGGGGCGCCCATAATCCCGTTTGCCTACAATTGTTCCAGAAAGAAAGTCGTGAACAGCTGGGACCGGTTTATTGTGCCAATGCCCTGTGCCCGGCATGTTTTTATTTTCGGTAATACCATCCGCGTGGATCGTGACGATGATATTCAGCAAAAGAGACAGGAACTGGAAGATGAGTTGAACCGCATTACCGGGCAGGCGGATAATTGGGAGTTTTGAAATGAGAAGTATGACAGGATTTGCGGAGACACAAGAAATGGGAAACGGATTTTCCGTTTCATTGCGGATCAAATCGGTCAATGGTCGATATCTGGACTGCCAGTTCAGGTTGCCGGATAGTTTTGTTGGTTTGGAACCGCAACTGTTGGCCCTGCTGAAGTCGGAAGTCTCCAGGGGCAGGGTGACGGTCTGGATGGAATTGAGAATTGATGATCCCTCGAAAGCGGCCGCCTGCATCAACACTGGAATTCTCGCCAGCTACGCGAAAGAGTTTGAGACATTTCAGAAACAATTTCCGGGAATCAGCTTCAGTGTGCCCATGACGGTTCTGTTTAACCGGGAGTCCAACCTTCTGATCCAGGAACTGGATAATAGCTTTCAGGACGATGTGAAACAGCTTGTTCTATCGGCTTTTGCGGATCTGTTGACAAGTTTCAACGAGGAAAGGAAACGGGAGGGCGATTTTCTGGAGAAAGATTTTGAGGAGCGCCTTTCCAATCTTTCTGAGAATCTCGTGGAAGTTGAAAAACAGAGAGAGGGTTTTCTGGAACGCCAGGTGGAAGCATTTTCGGAACGGCTGGAAAAACTTCTGTCCCGCGAGCATCAGGACGAGTCCCGAATTATGCAGGAAGCCGGGCTGTTGGCTGACCGGTTGGACATTACAGAGGAACTGGTCCGATTTCGATCTCACCTCGTTTCATTTCGGGATGTTTTCAGGGAAAGCGGTGCTGTAGGCAAGAAACTGGACTTTATACTTCAAGAAATGAACCGGGAAGTAAACACGATGGGCTCCAAGTCCAGGGACGAAGTGATTTCCCATCGGGTCGTGCTGATGAAAACAGAGCTTGAAAAAATTCGCGAGCAGGTGCAGAATATTGAGTGATTCCGCGATATTTAAAAGAAGCCGCGGAAGATTGTTAATTTTGGCTGAAAGTGAACGGAGGATCAAATGTTTCTTTCAATTGGGCACGAGAACTTTGTAAACAGCCTGAAAATTGTATCCGTTCTGAAACCGGGTTCCGCGCCGCTTCGAAAACTGAAAGAACAGGCAAAGACAGCGGGAAAGCTGGTGGACGGCACGGCGGGGAAACCCACCCGTTCATTTATCCTGATGGAAAACGGGATGCTCATCCAGTCTGTTAACGCCCCAGGCACGCTGATTGCGAGACTGGAAACCAAGCGAGCAGGTGCAGACCAGTGAAAATTGATCGGAAAGGCGGCCTGTTCATCATTTCCGCGCCGTCCGGCAGTGGTAAAAGCACGGTAATTCGGCGTGTTATGGAAGAGATCGAGAACCTTTCATTCTCTGTCTCCTATACGACAAGAGAGCCTCGGTCAGGTGAGATCAATGGGCGGGATTATTTTTTTGTAAGTGAGAGTGAATTTGATGAGATGATTGAAGCTGGTGAATTTCTGGAGCACGCGCGGGTTTTTGGTAAATTCTGGTATGGGACTAATCGAAAACAGGTTAATTCTCTATTGGGCCAGGGCCATGATGTTATTATGGACATTGATGTGCAGGGGGCATTGCAACTGCTGAAGCAGCAGGGCATTTCCCACACTTCTCTTTTCATTATCCCCCCTGATGCGGATGAATTGAAGGTACGGCTTCAAAACCGGAACCGCGAAGGGGAGGCTGAGATTCAGAAACGCCTGAAAACAGCGGGAGAAGAAATTCAGGCAGTAACGGCCTTCGATTACATCATCGTGAATGATGATCTGGAAAAAGCTGTTGCAGATATCAAACAGATTATTCTTGCCCAGCGGTTGAAGGTCAGCCGCGTAAAAAACATTCAAAAAATTACGGAACTATTCCAAATGGAGGATATAGATGACTGAAAACAAAGCAGACCAGCGGATTGTTGAAAACAAGTACCGCTACATTCTCATTGCCGGTGCAAGGGCAAACCAGCTTCTCCTGGGTGCTCATCCCAAAGTGACAATTTCCGCAAAGAAGAAGACTTTTGTCGCGCTGGAAGAAATAAAACAGGGAAAAGTTGTGGTTACCTTTCCCGGAGCCGAAGATAACCCGGTGGAACTGAAATAATCACGGCAGGACAAGTTGAATCTCCACCTTCGCATGGACCAACGAATTGTCATAGCTATTTCCGGTGGAATTGCCGCATACAAAACCGTCGGCGTTATCCGGGAACTGCAGAAACGCGGGTATGATGATATTGAAACCATACTCACGGACAACGCTACCCGTTTTGTGACACCCACAACTCTGGGTGCAATAACCGGAAAAGTTCCCTACACCGACACCTTTGAATCGGGGCGGGCATTGTCCCATATCAGCCTTGTGCAACCATGCGGAATCCTCGCGGTAATCCCCGCGACGGCAAACATTCTTGCTAAATTCGCCGGAGGAATTGCAGACGATTTTCTCTCCACTGCGTATCTTGCCTGCACTGGGCCGGTACTTGTGGCACCCTCCATGAACACAGAGATGTACCGTCACCCGGCCACTATGCGAAACCTGGCCCAGCTTAGAAAGGACGGTGTTCATGTTCTGGACCCGGATGCCGGGTACCTTGCATGCGGGACTGAGGGGCCCGGGCGGATGCCCGATGCTGAAATTGTGGCGGATATGGTTGAATTTGTAATCCATCGCCACACCCGGGGCCCGCTGTCTGGGAAAAAGGTTTTGATATCGAGCGGTGGCACTTCCGAGCCCATTGACCCGGTTCGCAGCATTACCAACCGGTCTTCCGGCCGAATGGGGAAAGCGCTGGCGACTGCGTTCGCTCTTGCCGGAGCAGATGTTGAAATCGTGGGGGGTACCGGCAATACGCGCTATCCGGTTTATTGCCGGCAAACAGCTGTTGAAACCGCTTCGGAAATGATGAGCGCCGTGATGGAGAAAGCAACGGTTGCAGATGTGATTGTTATGGCGGCGGCGGTGGCGGATTATACTCCGGAGACCGTGCTTACGGAAAAGAAAAAGAAAGCCGAAAGGAAGCTGCATCTTAATCTGAAGCCCACTGAGGACATTCTGAAGACCCTGGGTACCCGGTATTCGGGGAAGAAAATCCTGGTGGGGTTCGCAGCGGAAACTTCAAACGTGATGGAGTACGCAAAGAAAAAACTGACGGAAAAGAGGGCAGACCTCATTGCAGGTAATCTCGTGGGCGTGCCGGACTCCGGATTCGGAGTGGAAACCAGCCGGGCAGTTCTGGTTCAAAGAGATGGAACTTCTGATGCATACGAGAAAATCAGCAAAAAACAGCTTGCATTTTACATCATGGAAAAAGTCGTGGCCCTGATGGGGCTGGACCAATGAAAGATGCGGTCGAATACCTCCGGTTCCTGCAGCAGATTGGGGTAGATTCCATTCGCCGTCCCCTTGCTGTTCAGCTTCAAAATGCACTGACATCTTCGACTGTTCCCCGACCACTCCCCGTGAAGGAAACTGTTGCAGACGTGTCGAGCCGATTGAGTGAAATGGCGGCTCAAGTATCGGCCTGCATGAAGTGCGGATTGGGGAAAAGCCGGAACAAGGCAGTGTTTGGTGAGGGAAATGTGGAAACAGACTTGATGTTCATCGGAGAGGGGCCCGGTTACGACGAAGATCAACAGGGGATTCCCTTCGTGGGGAAAGCGGGCCAGCTTCTTACAAAAATCATCAATGCAATTGAGCTGGACCGGGAGGATGTATATATCACCAATATTGTCAAATGCCGTCCCCCGGGAAACCGGGACCCCCTGCCGGAAGAAGCAGGCGCTTGTCATCCATATCTTTCGGAACAGATTCGCCTGATCCAACCCAAAATCATCTGTACACTGGGGCGTCACGCCAGCCAGGTCATTTTGAAAACAACCGAATCCATATCCAGGCTGAGAGGTAAATTTCATAGTATCAATGGCATTATGATAATGCCAACCTATCATCCCGCTTATCTGCTTCGAAACGCCAGTGGAAAGCGTCCGGTATGGGAGGACATGCAGAAAATTCGAGATTATTTGAAAGAAAACTCCGACATGTACCAAAGGAGCCAATATGGCCGGGATACCGGTTCCAGCTGAACCTGCCCACGCCCAGTTTACCGTAAAAGGCTCCAAGTTTATTGCCGCGGTCATTCCAGTATCCGACGAGGAAGAAGCTAAGGCGCAACTAACAGCCATTCGAAAGAAATACCATGATGCCACCCATAACTGCTATGCCTGGCGAATCCATCCTGAAAATGAAAAAGCATCCGACGACGGGGAGCCGTCCGGTTCAGCCGGGAAACCGATTCTGCAGGTTTTGAAAGGGAGTGGCTTGTCCAATACACTGGTTGTGGTTACTCGTTACTTCGGCGGTACCAAGCTGGGCATAGGGGGCCTGGTGCGCGCATACAGCGAAGCTGTGTCAATGGCATTGGAAAAGACAAAAACTGTGACCCTGTATCCATTGATTGTGTTATCCTGTGCGGTGTCGTTTCAGGAATCTCAGTCTGTGTACCAGACTGTGAACCGGTTCCCGGATGTGAAAATCTCGGGTGAAGAATATGATGGAACCGGCGTAATATTCTCCCTGAGAATGAAAAAAGTTAGCCTGGAACCATTCCGGGAGCAGTTTCAGGAACATTTGAACCGGGAACCGGACCTGGTTATAGTGGAGGAAATACTTGATCAAATTTAAAACAAAGCAGGACATAGAACAGATGCGGGAACCGGGGTGGATAACCGCAATGGTATTCGCGCATCTGAAACCATACGTTCAACCTGGGATTACAACTCGAGAATTGGACAGGATTGCGGAAAAATTCATCCGAAAACATGGGGCCACCCCATCATTCAAGGGATACATGGGATTTCGCCACACACTTTGTACTTCGGTAAACAACCAGGTGGTCCATGGAATCCCGGGACATCTGCGGCTGAAAGAGGGAGATATAATTGCTGTGGACGTTGGCGCGTTCAAGAATGGTTTCCATGGGGATGCTACCCGCACCTTCCCGGTTGGAAAAATTTCCGATGCTTCCCGAAAACTCGTCCGGACAACATACAAATCCATGATGTTGGGTATAGAACAATGCCGGCGGGGAAACCGCCTGGGAGATGTCGGTCATGCCATTCAGTCCTATGCAGAAAGCAATGGATATTCGGTGGTGCGGGAATACATCGGTCACGGAGTAGGCCGTCAACTCCACGAGGACCCGGAAGTTCTCCACTTCGGGAAGCCCGGGCGGGGGATTACACTGGAACCTGGTATGGTCATCACAATCGAACCCATTCTCAATTCCGGGACGCGGTACTGCAGAACGTTGAAAGACGGGTGGACCGTGGTTACTGAGGACAGAGAATTGTCAGCCCAGTTCGAAAACACCATCGCTATTACTGAAAATGGCCCTGAAATTCTCACCGCTACTGAAGATAGAAGTGACATCCCCGATCTGGTGAAGGATATTCTGTAAGAAGGGAAGTGTTCTGTGCGCCTTCGGCGCCTGTGTTCTGGCCGGATAAGTTTAAGTCTAAGTTTAAGTTTAAGTTTGGAAAAAAGAAGGAGATACAGTGAATAGGCCAATTCCCTGATTTTTCTGTTTCTTCCTCCTACTCTTCCTCCTACTCCTACTCCTACTCCTACTCTGCAGAGTGATGGATGACAAAAATGCAGAGAATGAGAATAGGAGATTCTGCCTCGCACTCGCACTTTCTGCCACTTCCCATTCTTAACTCAGACTTAAACTCAGACTTAAACTAAAAAAGGGGAGCTTTTCGGCTCCCCTTTTTTTCTTCTACTCCGC
>CBEUWV010000094.1:0-7098 GCA_965546895.1 uncultured bacterium | reverse complement strand
CATGATATAAAAAATATATAGCAGTGCCACTAATCTGTAATGTAGAAAAATGCATCATCCGGGAATATGTGGGTTATCGTTCTGAAAATTGCTAAAGAGCACAAAAAAAAAGAGAACCTAAAGTTGGCACAGGCGTTGCATTATGTATGGGTGTCGGGCAAAGGCCCGGGATCATTGAAATAAACGGCGAGAGCCGATAGGAGGCACAAAATGGTTGCTTTGTTAGTAGTTTTCACAATTATTGGATGTCTGGTAGCAGATTCCATAATTATGTCAGTGCGTGAGCGTAGAGCGGCAACCGCAGGTCAGGTAGCAACAATTGGCGAACATGCCATGGTCTTCGCCCAGGATGGTGGTGAAGCGGTAGAGGCTGAAAAGGAAGAAGAACGCGAGATGGAATGGAAAGACGTTCAGAAGAAATAGACCAGTCAGCAGACAGAAAGCCCGGAACTGAAAAGTTCCGGGCTTTTTTTGTTTCAGATATCTAATAGAAATGAGCGTTGTGAGTGGGCGTGGGCGTTAGATTAATCAGGGAGTTGCCAATTCCCCCCTGCCTTTCTGAATCTTTTCCGGCACTCAACCTTAACCTTGCCTTCTACTCAACCTTGGCTGCGAAGTGGGCGTGGGCGTTAGAAGGATTAGTCAAGGTCCAGGCTCTCTCAATCTATCCCTTCTTTTCCCCTTCCTTCACTCATCACCCATCACTCATCACTTCTTCTCTATTCCGCTTCAAGTATTTCCAATTGGACAAGGGTAAAGTCATCCTGATACTGGCCACCTGACCATTGATTGGCCAGATCCAGAAGACCACTGAGAGAAGCTTTCCGGCGTGAAAGATATTGACGTATGCGGCCGGTTCCGAACAATTCACCATCCGGTCCTTCTGCTTCTGAAATACCGTCAGTGAACATAAAGATGCGGTCTCCGGGAGACAGAGAGACTGTCTGTTGCGGGAATTGAGCGTTGGGGTCAATTCCCAGAAGAAACCCTTTGGGAGCCAGGGGCAGGATCTGCCCGCTTTTCTGGCAGAGGTAGGGTGCGGGATGTCCTGCCCGGACAAAAGACAGGCTGGAACCGTCGGGAGTAAGAGAACCGAGAAAAACAGACGCAAAGTGTTCTTCCGAGGTGGTACTGACAATGTCCCGATTGATCTTTTCAGCAATTACGGAAGGAGAAGATGTAGTGGCTGCCGCCTGAATGAATGATAATTTGATCATGGCGGAGATAACTGCGGCAACGATGCCATGGCCGGTTACATCAGCAACAAAAAAGACAACTTGTCCATCCCCTGCCGTTCGAACATCAAAGATGTCTCCTCCGATATGAATGGTTGGTTGATAAATTGAAGTAAGACGTACGCCGGGACTGATATTGCCGTCTGGTGGGATCAGAGATTCCTGGAAGCGGGCGGCCAGTTGCAGCTCGTTTTCCATGGCAGCCTTATACCGTTCCAGTTCCACGTTCTTTTCCACGACTTCGTTCTGGAGGGCTTTGATGCGCATGGCAGAATTCACACGGGCGACCAGCTCTTTTACATTGAAAGGCTTAGTGATGTAATCATCCGCTCCGATTTTGAGCCCTTCCACTTTGCTGTCAACGGTGGCTTTCGCAGTCAGCATGATGAAGTAGGGATTTGCGAATTCAGGCCGTGTTTTTACTTCTTTGCAGAACTCGATTCCATCCATGTTCGGCATCATTAAATCGGAAATGATGAGGTCCGGTACGATTTCTTTCATTACGGATAGACCTTCCAGACCGTCTCCCGCTGTCCGGGTCCGGTATCCCTCTTTTTTCAAGTACAGGTTCAGAATGTCTGTAATTCGTATCTCATCATCTACGATGAGGATGGTGCCTTTTTCTTCCACCAGATCATATCTCGAAATACTTGTCCAGCCCGGTTTGATTCATGATATTGCGAACGGTTTCTGTAGCATCGATGATTTTGAAGCTCCCGTCACGTTTAACCATTGTGTTCTTGATAGAAACGAGAAGGCCAAGGCCGCTGGAATCCACAAATCGAACACCGGACAGGTCAAAGACGAGGTGTTTCAAGGGAAATTCGGAAAGGATTGCTTTTACCCGATTTCGCAATTCACCTGAATTTTCGAAGGTGATCTTGCCACTCAGGCTCAAGGTGGCCTGTTCACCAGTTATTTTTTCGGTCCATTCAATCATGATTCCCTCCAGTTTTTCCTGACACTCAGGGTTTTACCGTTGTCTTGAAAACGGATTTCGTCTGCAGTTTGTTTCAGAATATAAATACCTCGACCCATCTCACTCTCCGGTGAGGGGGGGTGGTCCCGATCCAATTGGAGTTGATAGTTAAAGCCTTGCCCGCTGTCCGAAATGGTTAATTCACCGTGATCGCGAAAGAGGAGGAGCTTCATGGTAGCTTGCCGGTTCAGTAGTTCAGGATGGGCTGCGGCCAGTTCTTCCTCATATTCATGGAAAGTTTTACTGGCTCGGATATCATCCGGTACGGAAAGATTCCCGTGATAAACGGCATTGGAAACGGCTTCATGGATAATGAGAAGCATAGGGCTCAGATATTCCGGCGGTACCAGGGGGACCTTGAAAAGGACGTGCTCTGAGAAAGACATGACCCACTCAATGTGGTTTCGTCGGCTTTCAAAAGTGCTGGCCAGTTCCACAGCTTCAAGGTCATTGTCATGGAGATAGTCCACAACACGGTTGAAGAACTGAGTATAGTTCCTTAGATCGTCACTGAAATCCAGTGTTCGGGGGCCATACCTTCCAGCTATTTGGAGTCGCAGGGCGATGGTTGCTGTTTCCATATATTTCATTATATGGGAAGGGGGGCCTGTAAATCAATAGATGTTTCCATTTTACAGGCGCTGTGTTAAACTGTCTCCACTTGGTAACGTCTAGTTGTGGAGGTCCTAATGAAAATCTACGAATCGAAAGATATCAGAAATCTGGCGCTGGCTGGCCACGGTGACACAGGCAAAACTTCCCTGACAGCAGCAATGTTGAACAATGCAGGCGTAACAAACCGCCTGCCCCGTGGGGATGACGGGAATACGATTACTGACTATGATTCGGAAGAAGTGAAGAGAAAGATATCGTTGAGTACTGGTGTCTGTTATTTTGAATTCAATAAGAAGAAAGTAAACGTACTGGACACTCCCGGCTACGGAAATTTTTTTCCTGAAGCCAGGGGATCTTTCCGAGTCAGTGATTTGATGGCTTTTATGGTGTGTGGTGTTTCCGGAGTGGAAGTGCAAACCGAGAAAGCATGGAAGATTGCAACAGAATTGCATAAGCCGGGTATTTTCATTGTCAACAAACTGGATCGTGATCGGTCGAATTTTCAGAAGTGTCTGGAAGGCATCCAGAAAAGGATGGCGAGGGAAGCAGTCCCCGTTGCACTGCCGATAGGCAAGGAAGGGAGCTTTTCTGGAATGGTAGATCTCATAGATAACAAAGCATACACCTATAAAGATGACAGTGGTAAATTTGAAACAGCAGATGTGCCGGATGACATGACAGACGCAGTCGCTGAAGCCCGGGAACAATTGATGGAAATGATTGCCGAAAGCAGCGAAGAACTGATGGACAAGTATCTGGAGAATGGAGAATTGTCAGAAGATGAATTCAAAGAAGGCATGACAAAAGCGATAGCAGCCCGGGAACTTTTCCCCGTTTTCCCTTGCTCCGCCACCGGGAACATCAACGTTATGCAGGTTATGGAGTTTATTACCAGCGTTGTTGCCGGTGCTGACAGCCACACCAACGAGTGTATGGTGGGAGAAGAACAGAAGGAATTACCGGTGGATGAATCCGGTTCTCCGGCTATGTTCTGCTTTAAGACCGTGTCCGATCCCCATGCCGGCCGGATCAACCTGTTCAAAGTTATGTCTGGTGTCGTAACACCTGATCTGGTTCTCTACAATCCCAGAAGTGACACCTCCGAGAAACCCGGTGCCATGTTTCTTCTTCAGGGGAAAGATCACGCTTCAGTGGACGGTGCCCATGCCGGGGACATCATCGGCGTGGCAAAACTCAAAGACACCTCTATCAGTGACACACTGACAGACAAATCCAGCGGGTTCGCCTTTCCACCTGTAAAGTTTCCGGAAGCGGCGATTTCTTTTGCTATCGAACCGAAGTCAAAAGGAGATGAGGAAAAAATCTCCACAGCATTGAAGAGAATTGCTGAGGAAGATCCTCTGCTGAAACTGGGACGGGATGGACGCACACATCAAATTCTGATTTCAGGTTCCGGCCAACTCCACGTGGAAGTTGCCCTTTCCAAAATGAAAGAACGGTACAAGGTGGACGCGATTTTGCAACCGCCACAGGTCCCGTATCAGGAAACCATCAAGAAAAAAGTGGATGTGGAAGCAAAATACAAAAAACAGACCGGTGGAAAAGGTCAATACGGCCACTGTAAGATCACAATGATTCCACTGGAAAAGGGAGAAGATTTCCAGTTTGAAGACAAGGTCTTTGGCGGTTCTATTCCCAAGACATACATCCCGGCAGTGGAAAAGGGTATTCAGGAGGCTAGAATGAAGGGTTATCTGGCCGGGTATCCAGTTGTGGACTTCAAGGTAACATTGAATGATGGGTCCTACCACGAAGTGGACTCTTCTGAAATGGCATTTAAAATTGCAGGATCCATGGCGTTTAAGAAAGGTATGGAGCAGGCACGTCCAACTCTGCTTGAACCCATAATGCAGGTGGAGATCTATTCTCCGGAAGAATTCATGGGTGATCTCATGGGCGATCTGAATTCCCGCCGTGGTCGAATCCAGGGCATGGAATCAACTGGAGACAGTCAGCTCATTAAAGCACAGGTTCCCATGGCAGAGATGCTGACATATGAATCTACTCTACGTTCCATCACTGGTGGGCGTGCTTCCTTTCACATGGAGTTTTCCCACTACGATGAAGTTCCTGGCAATATAAAGGAAAAAATCATTGCGGATTCCAAACGCGATGCGGGGGAAGAGGAAGAATAAATCTATTCAGGTGCCGGAGTGACAGAAATGTCCAGCGGCCGGTAATCAGGGGGGAGGCAAGAAATGGATTATTTGACAATTACCTTTGTTTTGATTGCAATCCTGTATCTGATGTCCATTGAATGGAAGGAACTGGCTGATAAATTGAAAGCTGGCGGCTGGTTCTTCATTCTGGTATATGTAGTGATGGGAATTGCCATCTTCAAGTTCTTTACAGGAGGAGCCGGGCATTGAAGTGGCTGGCGGTATTGCTGATGGGAGCTGCACTGCTGATGATATCCTGCGGCTCGAAAGAAACACCTGAAGCAGCTTTTCTGCTGGACGAAGCGCACCAGGCCAGCAATAGGGGAGATTATACCCAGGCAGTGAAACTGCTTGGCCAGATTATCAACCAATATCCAGGCTCAAAGGAAGCGGCGATCGCTTCTGAAGAATATGACACATTCAAGGATCTTTTTCGCTATGAAGTGGAGGCAAGAAAGCAGGCCGAGGTGCAAGCTGTAAAAAAGGTTGGCCGTGCAGTGGAAATTTTTCATCAGAAAAAGCGACGATATCCGGAAAACCTGGACGTCCTGATTCCCCACTATTTGCCGAACCGGGTGAAAGATCCATGGGGAAACCAGGTTTTCTACAAGAAAAGTCAGAACGGATACATGATTGCATGTTTCGGGAAGGATGGGGTCCCCGGGGGGCAGGAAGAAAACAGGGATGTATTCATCCAGAACGGTCAGTTTGTTTCCAGGCTGATCCTGTCATCCAAATGAATAAATTGCGGAAGAAAATTGTAGACAGAATCCAGAATGAAGGCCCCATTCCTTTTCGGGAATTCATGGCAATGTGTCTGTATGATGAAAGTTATGGCTACTACCGGACAAGGACGGCCATTGGCAGGGAAGGAGATTTTTTTACTTCCGCTCATCTGGGGAGTATCCTCGGCCGGATCCTGGGCAAACGGGTTATGGATCTTGCCCCGGAAAAAGGCCCTGTCCATGTGGTGGAACTGGGCGCAGGAGAAGGTTACCTGGCACTGGATATGCTGGAATACATCGCAAAGGAAAATATTTCCCTCTATCAACGGATGCAATATCACTTTGTGGAACAGAATCCTTCCGTATTCAATGGGAACCAGAAACGTCTCAATTTGCATCTTGACCGTCTGATTTTCTACGACAATGTGGCAGGACTGAATTCTCTTCCATCAGCCTTTGTTTTTTCCAACGAGTTTTTTGATGCATTCCCAGTGCACCTGGTGACTCGTCATGAGGATGAACTCAGCGAAGTTCACGTCGGCTTCAATGCCCCAAACTACACTCAGGTTTTCAAAAAACCCTCTGAAACCGTCTGGCGGGAATTAAAGGAACTGGGCATTTCAGTTGGAGAAGACTGCACCATCGAGATCAGTTCAGACATCGAAGAGATTTACAGGCATTTGACTGAGAAGATTGACAAATTTCATATGGTGACCATTGACTATGGGTATACCCAGGACGAACTATATCATCCGGAAAGGAAAGACGGTACATTAATGGGATACCACAAACATACTGCCCATGAAAATGTTTTCCAGCTTGAAGGGGAAATGGACCTTACATCCCATGTCAATTTTGACGCGCTCATTCACTATGGTGAGAAGTTTGGTGTGGACCCAAAATACTTCAAGAATCAACGAACCTACCTGATGGATTTTGGTCTGTTTGACCTGTTTCAGGATGGGAAAGAGCCCACAACAACAGACGCGTTTCAATTGAAAACCCTTCTCCTTCCTGGATCCATGGGGGACATTTTTAAAATACTGGTTCAGGAGAAGGAATAAGTGAAAATCAAACCTGAAGATCTTGTGGAAGATGTCATTCAACAGTTTCCGGCAACCGTACGGGTGTTTATGGACCATGACTTCCCCTGTCTTGTGTGTGGAGAAGCCGTATGGGGTACAATAGCGGAAAATGCCGAACGGAACAACATCAGCGGCGAGAAATTTGATGCACTGATGAAAGCTCTCAACAAAACTGTTTCAGATTGAGCTGACTTTACCGTGTTAGTCCAGGGGCCATTTAGACCGATTGACAGCGACACCCGATTCGGATACTATACGCCTGCGTGCGCCTTTAGCTCA